>JAKMEU010000095.1 GCA_022425845.1 Luminiphilus sp.
CATGGAAAACCGACTGCAAAAGCGCTTGGTCAAGACGGTCGATGGCCCGGGCATACCGGACCACCACCTCTTGAATCTCCTGCTTGGCCAACAGCTGGGTTAAGGCGTCACTCACTGCATTAATCTCCAAAGTTCCACACGATCTCTGCACCAATCGTCCGCGGGGGACGGGTGGCCGCATAGGACCAAAGACCCGCCACATCGTAGCCATGGGTATAGCCATCCTCATCGGACAGGTTGCGCCCAAAGACGCTGAGCCGCAGGTTGTTGATCTCCCAGTTGAGGGAGGCATCGATCAGATGCTGAGCATCGTTTTCGAGCTCGGGCGCATTGGTAACATTAACAAAGTGCTCACCAAGATAGTGATAGGCACCCCTGGCCCAGATCCGCCCGTTCGCCATTGGCCACTCATAGGTGGCATCAATGGTGCCGGTAAGATCCGGAGCCCGCCTGAATTCAAGATAGCTGAAATCCACTTCCTGTCCCGTTTGCAAATCTGTGTATCCGAAACTGTCGTACTCGGTGTCGAGGTAACCGACGTTGGCCCGCAGTGTCAGGCCCTCGCCGATCACAGCCTGAGCTTCCAGTTCGATACCCCATATTTCAGCCTCTGACGCGTTGGTCACCACTGTCTTCTGGCCAGTGCCCTGATCCGACGGCAGCTGCAGTTCTTCCTGCTTGTCGTCGTACATCATGTAGAAGACAGCACCGTTGAAGCGCAGCCGGTTATCGGGGCTCTGGTGCTTGAAACCGATCTCGAAGTTGTTGACAGTCTCGGGATCGTAAGGCTGAACAGCCTCCTCCACCGAATTGACCCGACCATTGAACCCCCCCGAGCGGTAGCCGGAGGAATAGGTCACGTAGGTCATCAGGCTGTCGCTCAATTCATAGCGCAGGCTCGCCCTTGGTGTGAACTCACTCCAGGACTCATCCGCCATGGCATTGACGTTACCGGTCTGCTCGGTGCTCTTCTCATCCCGAGTGTAGCGCCCACCAAAGTTCAGCGTCATGGCATCGGTCAGGCGCCAGTCAATGTCGGCGAAGACCGCCTGGGATTCACTCTCCTGGCGCGACTTCTGCAGAATATCCAGCACCAGCCCGGGCACCACGAAGCCCACCCAGGAACGCAACGGGATTTCGTATTCCGAGTCCCAGAGGTAGGCGCCGACCACGGCGTTGATGGCACCCCCATTATCCCAACCCAGTCTCAATTCATGGGAGGTCTGCTCATAGGTCGCCGGGCGCGTGGTTCCGTACAGAAATTCGGGGGTACCGTCCCAATTGGAGATGATGGTTTCATCGGTTTCATAACTGCCAAAAATGTAATCCACGCTGATCGCGTCGGTGGCTTGCCAGCGCGCCTCGATGATATGGGTATCTGCATCGAATGTGGCCGCCATCTCGGCTTCAGTGGCCTGGTCAGGGGTCGAAAAAGCAATGATCTGATCCCCGGGGTCCGGAGGGATGTACCCTATATTGGCTGTTTTACGACGATCCCCGGTAATCGTGGAATCAAGGCTGGGTGAACAGAAACCATATGCGCTGCAGAACACGTGGCGCGGCTGACCGGTATTCAGGAGCGGCGGTGTATCCTGATCGGTTTGCTCAAACTGGCCGGTGTATTCCAGCTCCAGGTTCTCGGTAGGCGTTACAAGAATATTGGCACCAAAAGACTGGTAATCGTTGCGCCCCACATCTCGACCAATCTCATCGTTTTGGTAGTAGCCCTCGCGCTGGTCTCGTTTGGCGCCAGTCAACTTGACGCCAATATTGTCGCCTAATGGCAGGTTCACGACAGCGTCCATGTAGTACGTATCGTACTCCTCATAACCGGCGCGAATCTTACCTCCGACCTCCCCCGTGGGCTTCGTTCGGGTGACATTGATGATGCCACCGATGGTATTGCGCCCAAACAGCGTGCCTTGCGGTCCCCTGAGCACCTCCATACTGGCGAGGTCGATACTGCGCAGCAAGCTGCCTGCGTTGGCCCCTATGAACATGCCATCGACAACCACCCCGACGGCCGGGTCGAAGTTTTTCTCTACGTCGGCCACGCCCACACCCCGTATGAAGATGGCGGCAACACCACCCGGCCCCTGAGCCGTGTCGTCGATGACGATGTTAGGCGATATATTGGCAAGGTCAGTGATGTCCCGGGCGAACTGGCCCTCGATCTCAGATTGCGTCAGTGCACTCACGGAAAAACCGACGTCCTGAAGGTTCTCGGTCCGTTTTCTCGCTGTAACAACCACCTCCTCGAGGGCAAGTTCCTGAGCGAGGACATCGATAGGCGCTGTTGCGGTGACGACGCCTGCGAGAACGGCTACTGCCAAGGGATGTTTCTTCATATCGCTGCTCCGATGATCAACATAGTTATGGGTATTAGATGTTTCTCTTTGGTGCTTTTTTTTGTGTCGACACTCGGTCGATTCATGCCGGTGTGCTTTCCTCCATGGTGGCCTCATGCCGTCGGGCAACGGACCACCGATGACCCGCTAGGACGGCTTGCTCAACTCCGTCCCTTCGAAACTATTGAAATAATGGATAGTGACGTCCCGCTGTTTGATTTTCCAAGTGCCACCGCGTCGCTCCACCTGGTCTTCATAGGTTGCTCCTACAAACGTAGCGCTGGGCCCATCGGCCAGCACACCCGTGCAGTCAACATCGCATCGGGCAAGCGCATGATCGTCATCAGAAAACTCCACGATGTGGTTCGACGTGACGTGCTGACTCATGCCCCAGGCTGGCCAGAGCACGTCATGCAATGCGGTGAGAATACCGGGGTGGCCCTGGAAGCTGCCAAAGGGAGGACCAATGGCCCAGATACAATCCTCCCACCAAATCGACAAAAAGCGAGCTTCGTCTCGCTTGTCGAAGCCATGGCAGTAGTTGGACGCCAAGTCCACAATAGCCTGTCGGCTTTCAATTCGATCTAGACGTGACAGAAGCTCATCTGTCATCGCTGCTGACCCCTTTTTATTGTGGAGACCCTCTCCGGAGACTACGCTAACGCCCCTGAAATCCCCTTGTTTGTGTTCAGCAAGTTAAGAAAAATGACACAGCGCGTCAAGCCCTTTGGGCCGATTTCAGGCGATTTTTTGCGTGGTCTGCTGGGCAGCGGGAGACAGCTCGATAGGTAGCAATGACAGCCCACCCTCAACCCACGGATGGGCCTTGCCCGGAGAAACGGTGTCATAGGTGGTCGTCCGTTGAACCGGCGTACGACGGGCGCTGTCGATGGCATGAACCATCGCACTGGGTGACCAGCACTGTCCGTGGGATGCCCCGGCTGCTCTCGAGATGCTTTCGTTCATCAGGCAACCCCCAAGATCATTAACGCCAATACCCAGCATATGAAGCGCCTCCTCCTGACCCAGCTTGGTCCAGGACGCCTGAATATTGGGGATCAGGTCACCCAGCACAATCCGCGCAATGGCATGCATGGCACGACACTCATCCCGGGTTGGCCCTCTGCGGGAAAGCCCTCGGCGATAAAGGGGCGCCTCCCGCGCCACAAAGGGCAGCGGAACAAACTCAGTGATGCCACCGGTATTCACCTGCAGGGTGCGCACTGCCAACAAATGCGTGGCCCAGTGCGCGGCATGGTCTACGTGACCAAACATGATGGTGGCTGTGGAGCGCAGCCCCGCGCGATGGGCTGCCGCAACCGTATCCAGCCACTCGCGGGTGTTCAATTTGTCCGGGCAGATAAGCTCGCGAATCCGGTCATCCAGAATCTCGGCCGCGGTGCCCGGGACCGTGCCCAGTCCGGCAGCAACAAGGGTCGGGAGATAGTCCTCCAGCGACAGGCCCAGTGTCTGGGCACCATGATGCAGTTCGAGGGGTGAAAATGCATGGACATGTAATTCGGGCACGGCCTGCTTTACCGACTCAACAATGCGGCGATACGTGTGGCCGTCATACCCAGGGTGAATACCACCCTGCAGGCAGACTTCAGTCGCCCCCAGCTCCCACGCCTCTCGGGCGCGCCGCTGGATTTCATCGTGGCTGATGTCGTAAGGACGCTCACGACCCTCAGTCTTGGGAAGCCCCTTGGAAAAAGCACAAAAGGCACAGCTGTACCGACAGACATTGGTGTAGTTGATATTACGGTTGACCACATAGGTGACCGAGTCGCCAGCCTGCTGCCTCCGCAACTGGTCTGCACAAAGATACACAGCCTCTCGATCAATATCAGCCGTCTCAAACAGGCGCACAATGTCACGGTGCCCAATGCTGTCGCCGCGCAGTCGGGCCGCCAAAATGCGCTGAACTGCTGGGTCATGGGTCAGCAACATGGGAGCAGGCACCAACGGTTTGGCCTCAAGCGGCTCTCCCGCCACCCAGTTGTCTCGCCGTACCCTGCCCCCGGCATCTGTAAGCTGCAGACAGCGGGCGCGCATACGAGTATCCAGCCATCGGGGGTCACGGATATAGCGCGGGTAGACGGGAAGGCGGGGTTGAAGAATTTTGCCCGACTCCGCGGTGATGCGCGCCAGACGAAGGATTTCTGGCCAGGGCGCTTCGGGATTGACATGATCAGGCGTCACCGGCGATACGCCCCCCCAGTCGTTGAGTCCCGATGTGGCGAGGTGCTGAAGATCGTCGGGAGACAGGTTGGGGGGAGCCTGAACGCTGATGGTATCCGGCAGTAGTACTCGGGCTGCCGCAATGGTCCACAGCAGTTCATCCAGCGGGGCGTCCGGGGCATCGGCCATGCGCGTACCGGGTTTCGCGCGGAAGTTCTGGACGATCACCTCCTGAATATGACCATAGCGGTCATGAAGCGCCGCAATGCGCTGCAGGTCGATGATGCGCTGACGACGCCCTTCCCCAATGCCCACCAGCAGGCCCGTAGTGGACGGTATAGCCAGACGTCCCGCTCGTGCGAGGGTCGCCAATCGGCGCCAGGGTGTTTTATCCGGGGAGCCAAAGTGAGGCCCCTCTCTCGCCAGAAGCCCCGACGCACCTGATTCGAGCATCAAGCCAAAAGAACCCATCACGGGCCTCAGGCGTCGCAGCTCACTATAGGTAAGATTTCCCGCGTTGACGTGGGGCACGAGACCGGTGTTACTGACGATCGCCTCGCAGGCCGCCACCACGTAGTCGACGGTCGTTTCATACCCCTCAGACCTGAGCCAGTCACGGGCCGCCCGGTAGCGGAGCTCTGGCTTCTCACCCAGCGTCAGCAACGCCTCTGTACAGCCCGCAGCCTCCCCACTACGGGCCACCTCAATGACCTGGTCGAGACGCATGAACGGTGCCGAAAGGCGGCTGGGCACCTGCGCAAACGTGCAGTAATGACAGACATCACGGCACAGTTGCGTTAGAGGAATGAATACCTTTGGGCTGTATGTCAGGGTGTGACCAAATTGACCATCGCGGATCAACCGGGCCCGCGCCTGCAGGTCAGCAACACCTGATGACGGTTTTGGCACACAGCCATAATCACCCAGCGCAGTGTCAGAAGGTGCCGTCATAAGGGTCCCGCACCCTGCCCGGCCCAGATCGATTTCTCGCCAGGCGCCAGAAGCCTCGCGCGTCGCGCGCTGTCGAGCCACTGGCGGGTGGCCGGACCCGGGACCGCTTCACAGGAACCACCCCAGAGCAGATCGATCACATCATCAACCGAATCGATATCCCGGGACAGCCCCTGCGTCTGTAGAGGTAGGGGAGGAACACCCTCAATGGCAAATCGCATGCTGTGACGCTGCAGACTCTCAGGGCCAAAAGCAAATGAGGGCGCCGCAGCGTTACCGAAACCGATGGCATTGGTACCCACCTCCCAGCGATCGGGGCAGATCACATTCGACCCTGACACCAGAGCGGCGGCAATGTCATCGAGATCCGCAACCGTCAGATAAGGCAAGTCGGCAAACAAGACGAGTCGCTGGGGTGCCGATAAGAGCTGCATCCCCTGTTCCAAAAGCCCGTTGAGTTCATCACCGGTGAAGTCTGCCTCACTCACCAGGCGCAGTTTTGTCGACGCCGGTAGAAAGGGCGGCCAGTCCTTACCCTGCAGAACCACGATCGAGTGACAGGCCGGCCAGGCCGTCAGGGTAGCGAGAACATCCCGCGCCATCGCCACGACCAGACCCTGGCGTTGCGCCTCACTCAGGAACGGAGCCAGACGGCTCTTTGCCGACGTCAGGGATTTCAGGGGCACCAGAACATCAATCACGACGCAAAGCCTCAGTAACAATCCGTTGGGCAAGTGCCTCTTTATTTTTTGAATTGGTCATGACGGTTTCTCAGACCAATACGGCGTCGCCACCAGCGCGCATCTGTTCGGCACACTCGGCATCGGCCACATCCAGGACCCAGAGGTTGATCAAGTTCGGGTACATCTTTTTCATTTCATTGGCCCATGAAGCCGCCGTCGGCTGCAGGCCTTTTTCCCCCATTATTTTTGCCAGCGGCCCCTTGATAGCGTCACCACCGACAATCGGTGAGACCGCCGCAACGACGCCTACCTGCGACAGGGCATCAACCATACCCGAAATCGACAATATCGGGGCCAGGCTTAAGTAGGGGTTGGAGGGGCCGAGAATGACACAGTCACAACCCGCCGCCATAAACGAGAGCAACGCACCATTGGGTCGCGCATTTTCCGCCCCCCGGTACTCCAGCTCTTTAATTTGCGGCGCGCAGCCTCTGGCGACAAAGTACTCCTGAAACGCCATGACGCCATCGGTACTGTGAACAACGGTCTGTACCGACTGGTCTGATGCGGGAATGACGGGTAGCCCCTCGACACCCAATCGCGCCAGCAAATCATGGGTAACCTCCGTCAGGGTTTGGCCTGCAGCCAGTCCCGCACGACGCATGAGGTGCAGGGCGATATCGCGATCACCCAGACTGAACCAGCCGGGCCCGCCCAACCGCTTTATCTCGTCAAGCACGCCCCAGGATTCTTCACAGCGCCCCCAGCCCCGGATGGGATCAATCTCATCCGAAACCGCGTACAACACGCTGTCTGTATCGGGACACACCAAGAGTCCCAAATATTCAAAATCATCACCTGGATTGGTGACAACCAGCGGCGCAACCTGCTGCAGCAGACCTGTGAAACCGCGCGCCAGCCGGGCTCCACCACCACCCCCCGCAAGCAAGACAACCCTCGGAAGCGAGCTCATCTGAACATATCTGCCGCATGGGGCCGCAGCAGGGCTTTCGCACCGCGCCCCGGGGAGCCTGCCAGTGGGCAACCCCGCACCCAAATTGCAGGGCGCCCTTCGGCGGCCTCTCCCTGTAGCAGGGCGGCAGCCGCGGCAATGCCGTCAGCCGTGGCGGGTTCGGTTACCCGCAGCTCGTTACCGTAGAGATCACGCTCCCCCACCTGATTCCAGAGTGGATCCAGCCCGGCGACACCGATGGCATGCCCTACGGTACCCATCCGCCAAGCCCGACCAATACTGTCATTGATGACCACCGGCACCCTGAAACCATAGTGATCTGACAACGCGCCCGACAGCGCACGGGCACTGGCGTCGGGATCTCCAGGCCAGAGCAACACGGTGGCTCCCGGCCCGTCCTGATTAATATTGGAGGCGTCGATACCGGCGTTGGCCAGTATGTGCCCCGTTTTGTGTTCGACGATAATCAGTCCCGGCCGCGACCGGATGACAGCGACTGACTCTGAAAGGATCAGCGCCACGAGGCGAGGGTCCTTGCCGGTTTTTTCCGCCAATAACATCGCGTCGGGATCCGGCTGCACATCATTCAGGCAAACCTGCCGTCCCTCGACCTTGGATACAATTTTTTGGGCAAGCACCAGCACATCACCGGGCCGGGGGATAAAACCGTTGGCCGTTGAAGCCGATACAACAAGCGCCACCAGATCATCATCTGCCGTTATCAGTGGCAGCCCGTCCAGGGCTGTCAGGCTAATCTCAGCCGACACAGCTTCAACTGATACCGGTGAGACGAATGCCGGCGTGGGTCTTGTACTGCTTATTGATATTGATCAGGACCGACGTCAGCGCCTCAGCTGCAGCAGCGTTGTTGATCATTCCCGCGTGAAACCCCCGCACGTCAATAGCGGCTAGAATATCGATGACCCATTGGCGGGCGTCTCGATTATTGCCGGTAACAAGTACATCGCAGTCAATCGGCTCATCACCATTGAGGTGCGCCGCTGCCACGTTTTGCAGCGCGCTGACCACGCGCACGTTGTCCCCCAGGATCGACTGGGCAATCTGGCCCGCGCTGCCTCCCTCGGGCAGTTGCACCCGGGCGACTTTCGGCGGTACCAGCGGCACCGTGACATCGACGACCACCTTGTCCTGCACGGCATCAACAATACCCTCCAATGTCACGCTATGCGCCGAAAACGGCACGGTGACAAAAACGATGTCGGCCGCCGTAGCTGCATCCAGATTGCTGGCACCGGACACCTGCAAAGTGCTCCAACCTGCCTCCGAACCCATAGCCTTAACAGTCTCCGCAGCCCCCTGAGCCTGAGATTCATGACGCGAACCAATGACAACCCGAAACCCGGCTCGAGTTAACCTACGTGCGAGTCCAGCGCCCAAATCGCCGGTTCCACCCACGATACCCACCGTGACTGCCCCTGTTTCCACTATAAAAATCCTCTTGATTGACTGCTTTTGTTGACAAGCGTCCGGCGCTTGGCTATGGATAGTGTCGCTGCGAGACTTGTTGAACACAAGTAAGTTTAGCCGATCCGGCGGCGACCCGGTGAACAGACCGTCGGGCGCCGCAAGAGGCCTGATTATACAGGCCAAAAATCAGCAGTTTTGGCGCACGGACGCCAGAAATGAGGACCCAAGATATGCAGGCAACAGAAACCGATTTTGACGCGATCGTCGTAGGTGCCGGCTTTGCCGGCGTGGCTCTCACGCATTACCTGCGCGAGGCTGGCCTCTCCCTGAAAGTATTTGATCGAGCACCGGATATTGGCGGCACCTGGGCCTGGAACAAGTATCCGGGGGCCGCTACAGACAGCGAGGGCTATTACTACTGCCTCACCTTTTCAAAAGAGGTGTTGCAGGAATGGACGTGGTCAAAACGCTACCCCGGATGGGAAGAGACCCAAAGCTATTTGCGCTTTATTGCAGACAAATACGATATGTGGCCGCACATGCAATTCAATACGGAAGTCACCCGGGCGGAATACCGGGAGGATACCGGAACCTGGGTCGTCACAACGGGTGACGGTGACACGCACACCTGCCGTTTCTTCATCAGCGGTATGGGTATGATTTCCCAGCCGCAGATCCCCAGCATTCCGGGTAAGGAGACCTTCAAGGGCCCGTGTTTCCACTCGTCCAGATGGCCCGAGGGACTTGAGTATGCGGGCAAACGCGTCGGCATCATTGGCGCCGGCGCCACGACGGTTCAAATGCTACCCGAAGTGGCCAAGCAGGCCGCCAGCGTCACGGTTTTCCAGCGCACGCCCAACTTCGTCATGCCGGCCATGCAAAAACCCATGACCCCCGAATGGGAAAAAGAGATCAAGGAGAACTACCAGGCGATCATCGACAAGTGCCGCAATCACATGTTTGGCATGGCCTTTAACCCGCCATCGGGCCGAACAGTCGCCGAGAGTACGCCCGAGGAAATTCAGCAGGTGTTCGAAGAAAACTGGCACGGGAGCTTTCGCTGGGTGTTCGAAACCTTCGACGATCTACTGGCCACGCCTGAGGCCAACCAGGCTGCTGCGGACTTCATCATAGAAAAAATGATCAAGGCCAAGGTGGAGGACCCAGAGCTCGCAGATCTACTCACACCCAGGGGCTACCCCCTGTTTGCCAAACGCCCGCCGCTCGACCATGGCTACTACGAGACTTTCAATCGAGATAACGTGCATCTCGTTGACATCAAGGACCGTGAGCCCATTGTTGAGATCACCGAAACGGGTGTTCGGACTACGGAAAACCTCCACGAGTTCGACATCATCGTGCTCGCTACAGGTTTCAAAGCCTATACAGGCGCCCTTGAGGCCATGGATATTGTCGGGGAAAACGGCCAAATCCTGAGGGACAAATGGCAGGATCAGTCCAGCTCAATTATGGGGGTTGCGGTTGCGGGCTATCCCAACTTCTTCATGGTCACCGGCCCCCAGGCACCCTTTGCCAATCTGCCCACTTCAATCGAGCAAAATGCTCAATGGATCAGTGCCTGCGTGAAAAAGATGAAGGCCGAGGGCAAGGAAGTGTTCTACCCCACTGAGGCGGCCGAGGCGGAATGGACCAACCTCACAGCCGAAATTCATGCGCAGACGATGATGGCCCAGGGTGACAAAGTGAATTCATGGATGATGGGGGCAAACAGGGAAGACCGGAAAGCACGGGTTCTTATCTTCTTCGGTGGCGCCCACGTGTATTACGACAGGCTCAAGGAATCCGCGGACAATGGCTTCCCGGAGTTGGCCTTCGCTGATCACGCAGCATAATCGCCGCCCACGGGGGCAGGCGGCACTGAACCCCGGGGCTGTGACGAGGGGTTGGGACATCGCCTGACTCCTTGTGCCAAGGGCAGCTGGGTGCAGAACGAGCCGGCAGCGACGCTGCCCGCCGCCCCCAATCTCACAGGCAGCGCCCTGTACCCCGATGTATTAACCCTCACACCATCGCTGCAGGGCCACCTCCCGGCCTGCGTACTGGGGTTGATCTATTATCAGGCGCTCCAGTGTCGTCAGGCGCAGATGGTTCCAGCATGGACCATCGAGACAGACGGTAAAGTCATTGCGCAAAGCAGCACACAGGTCGTCTCCCGCATAACCCAGTTGCGACAGCCTCTCAGCCTGCCGCTCCGAATAAAGCCCATCCAGCAGCAGCGCTCGACGGGCGATGCCCAGCGCATTGTTGGCGACCCGGGCCGCGAACATCTGATGACCAGAGGCACTCGCCATAACCTCTGACTTGTTCCATTGCCCCAGGGCTTCCAACATTTCGAAATACGTCATCTCCTGCGCCAGGGGCAGGTCCGGCTTCAGGGTGGCTGGCGGCGCCTCCAGTTTGTCTTCGGCTACCCCTCGCTTTGCGGCCAATGCCAGCAATAAATCCACTTCGACTTCAGAAACCCGTCGCCCAATCACCGTACGCTCTAACGAGGGCACCGAGCCATCGCGATACGTGCTACCCAGACGCAGGCAGGTCACACCCCACCACAGCATGTTGAAAATCATCCACCAGTTAAAACTTTCCCGTGGCACTGTTTTACCACTGGCCCGTTCATAGTCAGCCAACCAATCATCCAGACCGGCAAAACCGCCGGCCTCCTTGTTGTAGTGGCCAAAACGCCAGCTCGGTATGCATAGAAAAGATATATCCCGAAGCGGATCACCAATGTGTGCCACCTCCCAGTCGAGCACGGCAGTCAGGCCCTCGCCATTAACGAGAAAGTTACCCATGCGGAAGTCGGCATGAACGAGACTGTAAGACTGCGGCTCGGGACAATGCTCGGCCAACCACCCAAAGGCCAATTCAAATACGGCATTTGCCGAACCAAACTGACGGTAAAACGCCTCCTGCTCGACAAGCAGGTCCCTGGGTGATTGTCGTGGAAGTGTTACGGGAAGATCCACTACCGGCACGCTGTGGATTCGCGCCAGTTCAGCGGCGCACTGGGCGCTTAACCGCTCGCGAGCAGTCTCATACTCGGGCTTGTTCAACAGGCGGGCAGGCAGGGCCTCTCCCTCCACACAAGCCATGATAAAGCCCTCCCCCATGGGTCCGTTCGGAGGCAGTTGAGCGATGACCTCAGGTACGCAGAGACCGACACCATGCAAATAGGCTATTAACCCCGCCTGCGTCTCCAGGGAAATGGCCCCCACATCGTTGTCGGCCGCGACAGCGGGCTCTGCCTGAAAAGGGAGCCGCCGTAAAACCAGCGCACGCTCGCCAAAGCTGAAGCGCCAACTCTCCATGCTCGCCCCGCCGGAGAGCCGCGTCAGTTCGGTGACTGTGCCCTCACCCAGTTTCGCCCTACAAAGATCGGTCAGTTCGCCTATGTAGTCCTGCATCTTCGACCCCCCGGGTCCGGCAGCTCTCGCCAGTCAGATAACAATCTCCACGAGCAGGAGATGCGGTCATACCTCGCCTCAGCGGTGGCTGAATACTTCTGCGCCACCCACAAACGTTTTCTCCACCACCAGGTCGCGGACATCGCCCGCTGTGAGCGGATCACTGGAAAGAATCACCATGTCCGCCAACTTGCCGGGCTCAAGTGAACCCACTTCCGCATCCATAAATACCTGCCATGCAGCATCAATCGTCACGGCTCGCAAAGCCTCCATGGGTGTGACCCGCTGATGGGGCCCGAGCACCTGACCGCCGGTGGTGGTTCGCATTACCTGGCTCCATACGACCTGCAGCGGCAGCATCGGCGTCACGGGCGTATCAGCGTGTGCGCTGTAACGGACCCCCGCATCCAGCGCCCAGCGTGCCGGACTCATATTCTCAGCCCGCTCAGGCCCCATAAAGATCGCCGCATGCCGATCGCCCCAGTAATAGGTGTGACTGCTGAAGAAGCTGGGGGTTACGCCCAGCGCGGCCATGCGCGAAACCTGGTCCTGTCGGCTCATTTGGGCATGTATGAACAGGGGCCTGACGTCTGGCCAGGGCACGGCTTGTTGGGCTGCTTCAATCGCGTCCAATGCATCCTGGACAGAAGCGTCTCCGTTGACATGAATCGCATACTGAACTTTCTGCTGATGCAATCCCGCGACCTGTCGAAACAAATCCTCCCGAGCTACCGAGGGATAACCCCGGTAGTCAGCGTCACCATGGAAAGGCTCGTAATAGGGCTCGCTGAGATAACCGGTGTAACCCTGGATACTGCCATCGGCAATGATCTTGACGCGAGGCAACGAGAGTCTGCCCCGGGCCAGGTCGTCGGGGCGCCACGCTCCCGTCAGCAATTCCGTTTCCACCTCCTCCAGCAGGGGAAACAGGGCCAGGCGCAGGGGGAAGACATTGTATTGGCTCATCGGACCCAAGGCCTTGGCCAGCGCAAGCGGCATGCCACCGGCTGAGGCTGTCGTTACGCCCGCCCGCAGGTATTGACGGGACGCCAAAGTCGTCATGCGCAGTACATCCATGGCGCCGAGATCAAGCATACGGCGCATCGCCGGGCGAGTCGCCGTCTCCTCCAAAACACCGTTGGGCCTGCGGCCGTCCGGGGAGTTCATATCACGCTGAATCACACCACCCGCCGGGTCCGGCGTCGCCTCGTCAATTCCCAACTCGGCGAGGGCCGCAGAGTTCACCACGTAGAGATGCCCCGAAATGTGTGAGATACCAATGGGTCGGGTGGCTGAAATCTGATCCAAGTCATCCCGCGTGGGGTGCCGCCCCTCTGCCAGCAGGGTGTCGTCGTAGCCAAAACCATTCAGCCAACCATCCGGTCTTGATTCGCCAAATGCCCTGAGACGCTCAAGTAATTGGGGAATGCTCTCGATGTCACCAATCGGTGGACTGTTCAGGTCTGCTGAAAAGACGACTTGTCCGGAGCCGGGAAAGTGCCCATGGGCATCCACGAAGCCGGGCATCAGCGCCCGCCCTCTCAGATCGGTCACTTCGGTTTCATCGGTGACCAAAGCCAGTATGTCTTCGTTCTTTCCTGTCTTTTCAACCTCTGAACCGCGAATGCTGATGGCCTCAGCTATCGTATTGTTGCTGTCCATCGTGAGGACCTGACCATTAAAAAAAACCTGATGGCCAGGCGCCTCGGGAGCTCGCGTTGCGATTTGAAACAACACGTAGACACCGGCTAAAAAGGTCACCAATACGGCGAGACCAACGCGGTAGGACATGGAATACCTCAGCTGTCGTCAGTAATGGGGGGGCGGTGGATCTGCAGGCGCATCGACCGCATCCAGGCGCACACCGTGGGTTTTGAGTTCTTCGTGCAAAAACCGTAACTGGCTTTGGAGCTCAAGAATCTGCTGCTGCTGACGGGCCAGCGCTTTGTCGAGTCCGGCAACCGTATCCTCGAGAAAGGCAATTTGGGATTCGAGTTCCGATTGTGCGTCAGTCATGTTGATTGGCTCCCGGTTGCACCCGGCGTACTATACCCGCGCTAACTCTGGAGGTCTTGCGTGAGCCGTAAAAACACATCGTCATCGCGACTGGTTTTTTCCACCGATGGAGGCCGACTCTGTCCCCAATGCCAGCGCAAGCTGCCCAGCTGTGTGTGCGGTAAATCGGCACCCGCACAGACCGGAGACGGCATCGCGCGGATTCGGCGCGAGACCAAAGGACGGGGTGGCAAGGCCGTCACTGTGATCGAGGGATTACCCGTAGCCCCCGACGTGCTCAAGGACACCGCCAAACGCCTGAAGCAGCGCTGTGGTGTGGGCGGTGCCGTCAAGGAGGGCACCATCGAGATACAGGGAGACCAGCGGACAATCTGCAAGGAAGTCCTTGAACAGCAGGGATACACCGTCAAGCTGTCCGGCGGCTGATCTCCCGGGATCGTATCAGGCCATCGTGACCAGGGTTTTCTGCCCGGTCGCTTTACGACCGTAGGTTTGAACGGCAGCGAGTTCCAACGCCTTCTCGAGTTCGACGCGATCAGAATAATGACTGGCGAAGGTGCTCTTCAGTCCCGCCAGAACCCGCTGTTGCATCGCCATCATGCGCTCAAGGCCGGCACGCTGGAGGAAAGGTGTCAGCAACCATCCCCCAACACTCCAGGCAAATCCGTAACCCCGGGTCAGGGTCATGGGAGCTGGATCCAACATGCCATACACATAAACCTGCTTGTGCTCTTCAGAGCCATAACGACTCCAAACCGGCATCCGCTTCTGGGCAGCCGTTTCCATTGCACCCAAAATCTGGTTGCTGAGCGTGCCACCACCTATCGGATCAAAGGCCAGGGTGGCGCCGGTTGCCTCGACGGCCGCCAGCAGCTGTGCAGGAAAATCCGCGTCTTTTGAATTCAGCACATGCTCGGCTCCCTGCCCCTTCAGCAGGGCCACCTGCTCTGCACTGCGGACAATATTCACTAGTGGAATGCTGTCCTCTGTACAGATGCGTTGCAGCATCTGACCAAGATTGGATGCTGCCGCCGCATGGATAATGGCCTTGTGCCCTTCCATTTTTGCAGTTTCGACAAAACCCAAAGCCGTCATGGGATTAACAACGCAGGAGGCGCCCTCTTTGGCGGACACGTCCTCGGGCAAAGCCATGCACTGCACCGCCGGCAGGCATCGATACTGGGCAAATAACTCGCCACCAAAAGCCCCCACGCGCTTTCCCAGCAGCGCCTGTGCCATATCACCCGTGCCCGCAGCGACCACCGTACCAGCCCCCTCGTTGCCACCCGGCAGCCACTGCCCGATACGACTCTTCATGGCACGCATCATCGCCTCGGGTACGGGCAGCACAACGGCGGGGAAGCCATTGCGCTCACTGGGCTGGGCCGTGTCGGTATCCAAAATACCAAACATTAATCCCAGGTCGGAGGGATTGATGGGGGCGGCTTCCACCTTGATCAGGACCTCATCGGGTCCGGGCTCGGGGATATCAACTTCGAATAATGCACACTCAATCGTACTGTTTTCATGCACACAAGACTGTAACTGTAGGCTCTTCATGGCCAACCTCGCTTGGCTTAAGGGTAAGTAATTAATTCGTGCTGTCGCAGCAGTTCGGGCCTGCGACCCGCCCGCTGGTCGTAAATCACCGCGTAGGCAAGCACATTCTGAACATAGTCCCGGGTCTCCCTGAACGGCAGGCTCTCGATCCATCGATCTGTCGGCATTTCAGTGCTGGCCCAACGGCTGACGCGGTGAGGCCCGGCATTGTAACCTGCCAGGGCCTTGGGTCGATGTTCCGCGAAACGATCAAGCAGGGAGCGGTAGTAATGTGCACCGAGGGCTATGTTGTAATCGACCGTGCGCAGCCGGGATGTTTTAAAAGACAAGCCCATATCGCGCGCTACTCGCTTTCCCGTCGCAGGCATAACCTGCATCAACCCCAGGGCCCCCACAGGTGATTGCGCCAGCGGGTCCATCGCGCTTTCACGGCGGGCAATAGCCAGTAGCTCGGTGGTCGTGACGGATTCCTCTGCTGCATGGGCCTCAAAGATGGATTTGAATGCCACCGGGAAACGTAATGCGATCTCGTCCCATGCGCGGGCGGTGTTGGCCGCATGAATCGCGTAATAAACCCATCCCGCCTCCAGGGCCATACGGGCGGCAACCACCCTGTCTTCATCCCTGAGTCTGGCAATCAGGGTGCGCCACTCAAGACGGGCCGCCTCCACCTCGCCCAGCGCTAATAACTCCCGCACCCGATCGATGGCGGGATCCGCCAGGGACTGTACCGGCACGGGCTCGGCGGGAGACAACTGATAGGGCTCACCCAAGCGCTGTGCCGCCAAAAAACCGTGGTAGCTGCGCTGGCCAGCCAACTCTATAAAAATAGTCTGGGCGGCCTCACCCAAGCCACTGGCCAGTTGAGCCCGGGCTTCCCAGTAACGCCACTTGTCACCTGCCCTGACGCCCTCACTCAGCCACGCGACGCCCTCCAGAATCGCGGCCCAATCACCCTCTTCAACCTGATTACGCAGATATATCTCGGTCAATTCATCATCCCGCAGGCGCATCAGTGTCTCTACCAGCCAGGGTTCGGGTGCCGAGCTCTGGGCAAACAGGCTGTGGCGCACAATTAGCGACTCCATCGCTTCAATCTGGAGGTCACTGAAGGGCTGTACGGCTCTGGCATTTTCAAGTGCCAGACGGGCCTTTCCGGGGTTTACGCGCGCGAGGCGGCGGATTCCCACCGTCATTAATTGGGCGTGGTTGATATCGCTTTCATGGGCATCCGTGACCAGGTGATCCGGGCGGCGGTAAACCGACAACAACTCGTCCAGCAGGGGCTGAAGGCTTTTGGAAGCGAAACGCTTCACGTAGCGTATGAGGTGGGGGTTTCTGGCGTCAAAGGCCTTCAGTGCACGGGACCAAACAAGATCATCATCGGGTCCGGGACCCTCGCTGATCCAACGTTCAAACAGTATGTCGCAGGCATCATCCTGGGACTTCCCCACGTTCCACAAGGCAGCTGCGCCCCGCCACGCCTCGTTGACGTCACCCACTGACCGCTGGGCGCGATAGTAATAGCATTGCAGCTCGATATCCCGGGGTGCCTTTGGCGCGACTCCCAGGAATTCGCGCCAATGACGATCGCGCCCCTTGTGAAGCAGGTAGGCATGGCGAAACCGCTCATAGAGGGGCGAACCGCCAGCGGTTGCCAAAAATTGATTGGCATCGGCTGGTGTCAGGTCATGCAGTTGTCCAATGAGGGCCTCATAATCGAGGTAAGTCACCAGCGGATAACCCGCCAACTGCTGGCGAAGCGCGCGGTATCGAGGCCCCATGCCGGTCCGGAGCTCACCCATTGCCTCGCGGTATTGCTGCCGCTGCTGTACGAGGGCGACCGGTGTCGCCGTGTCCGAGGCGGTCTGCTGTTGCGCACTCACAGAAACAACGCACCAGGCGGGGAAACAAAGGGCCCATATCATCAGCCCACAACAACGCTTCAACTCCAAGTTACCCTTACCCTCAATTAATGCCGCCAGCATGGCGGGTGGCGCTACAATTTTCAATTCGCTGGGTTAGCATAACTGTTTGGCCGGCTTCCAACGCAAAGGTTCCAGACAATCACTATGACCGAAACGGTTCGCCTTACCCAGTTCAGCCACGGTGCGGGCTGCGGCTGCAAAATAGCTCCCGACGTACTGGCCGAGATACTGGGCGACCAACCCATTGATATCGGGGCTTTTCCCGATCTGTTGGTCGGCAACAACAACCACGATGACGCCGCGGCCATCGATTTGGGCGATGGTCGCGCCGTACTGAGCACGACCGACTTTTTTATGCCCATTGTCGATGATCCTTTCGATTTTGGCCGCGTGGCGGCAACAAATGCCATCAGTGACATCTATGCCATGGGGGGCAAGCCCCTGGCGGCGATTGCCATTCTGGGGTGGCCCGTCGACAAACTGGGACCCGAAGTGGCGGCGGCGGTGGTTGCAGGAGGGCGCCATGTCTGCAGAGAGCTCGGCTTTCCCCTGGCCGGGGGGCACAGCATCGACTGTCCTGAACCCCTGTTCGGCCTTGCCGTGACCGGCGAGGTCGCCCTGGCCCAGCTGAAGAGGAATGACACGGCTCGAGCCGGTGATCGACTGTATCTCACCAAACCTCTGGGGATCGGCATTCTGACCACCGCAGAAAAGCAGGGGAAACTAACAGCCGCAGACCACGGCATAGCAACACGACTGATGTGCCAGAGCAACCAGGTAGGGCGAGCACTGGCAAGCGTTCCCGGCGTAAATGCAATGACGGACGTCACAGGTTTCGGCCTCGCCGGCCATCTGAGAGAGGTTTGCTCAGGAGCCGGCCTCGATGCACGGTTGAACATCAGTGCCATACCGCAGGTCAGCGGACTCAAGGACTACATTGACGCGGGATGCGTCCCCGGCGGGACCCAGCGTAATTTCAATGCCTATGGCCGGCATCTGGCATCAATGAACCCACACCAGCGGGCATTGTTGTGTGACCCACAGACCAGTGGCGGGCTGCTGATCGCCGCCGCGCCATCGGCTGCCGAGGAGGTGGAGGAGCTTCTCTCAAAGGCCGGCTTACCGCAGGCACCCATTGGCGAACTCGTCCCGAAAGCTGGGGACACCCTTCATATCAGTCTGAAGCCCTGAATCGCCCATGAAGGACATCGCAGATTTCGCATCGCTGTTCCGCAACCAAACACCGTTGATTGACACCCGGGCCCCTGTTGAATTCGCCAAGGGGAGCCTGCCCACGGCGGTTAATCTGCCGCTGATGGATGATGCACAGCGGGAAGCCGTCGGTCACTGCTACAAGGATCGAGGGCCGGAAGCGGCGATCGACCTGGGACATCAACTGGTTGCAGGAGAAGTTCGCGAGGCGCGCATCCGTGCCTGGCAGGCGTTTGTGCAGGCCAACCCCCACGGTGCTCTGTTTTGTTTTCGCGGCGGATTGCGTTCTGAGCTGGTGCAGCTATGGCTTCATGAGCGGGGCATCGATTACCCCCGGGTCCGCGGGGGCTACAAGGCACTGCGCCGCTGGCTGATTGACAACAGTGAATCCATTTATGGGCGCAAGCCTTTTGTCGTGGTGGCGGGCAAAACCGGCTGTGCCAAAACCCGGATCATTAACGAGGGCAACGCGGGTAACGCCCTTCCCGGGAGTATCGACCTTGAGGGCCTGGCGAACCACAGGGGTTCATCCTTTGGCCGCAGGGATGGCGGTCAGCCCACACAACTTAACTTTGAAATTGCAGTTGATATAGCGCTTTTTGCTGCCGATGAAGGGCCCTGCCAAACAATCATTGCCGAGGATGAAAGCCGCTTGATCGGTCGCTGCGCCCTTCCCCCAAAACTCAAGGAATGCCTCAGTCAATCTCCGTTGGTTGTGGTTGAGGCCAGCCTCGAAGCCCGAGTTGAGCATTCCTTTGAAAACTACATTCTGGCCAACCTATCTGATCTGGAGGCCCGACTGGGTAAAGGCGATGCCGCATTTGAACTGTTCGCCACCGGGCTCCACGACGCGCTGGACAGGATCAGGAAACGGTTGGGCGGTGCGCGCCACACTGCCCTGTCACGAGAGCTGGAGGCCGCCATTACCACCCATCGGAGCGGAGACAGTAGCGGACACCGCCATTGGATCGAGGGTTTACTGAGGGACTACTACGACCCGATGTATAACTACCAGCTGGAGGGCCGGGAAGAACGCATCCTGTTCCGAGGGAGTCCCAGCGAAGTCAGCGAATTTCTAATGCACCGCCAGCTAGGGGCTACCCCCGGGTAAAAACAGACAACACCTCCAGGTGCGGCGTTTGGGGAAACAGGTCAAGAGGCGTGACGCGTGCTAACCGGAACCCCCGGGCGACAACGTCATCCGCATCTCGCGCCCAGGTCGCGGCATCACAGGACAGATAGATAATCGTATTGAGCCTCGGTAATCCATGAAGCAAAGGATCACGAACTTTCAGGCCCTCTCTCGGAGGGTCGAGCACTAACAACTGGGTGTCTGCCACCTCATGAACCCAGTCTGCCACGGCAACTCTCGAATACAGGTTGAGGCAGTGCGCCCGAACTCGCTCACCCAGACGCGCAGCCGATAACGCCACAGCGCTTTCCAGACTCTCGACAGTGCGCACCGTTGTAAATTGCTGCAGCAAGACCTCGGTGAGATTACCTGACCCCGAGAACAATTCGGTAACGGCGGTATCGACAGGGATTTCAGAGATCGCCTCTGCGAGCCAGCTGCGCATCGCGCGGTTTTGCTGCGTGTTCCCCTGTCTGAAGG
>JAKMEU010000118.1 GCA_022425845.1 Luminiphilus sp.
GTCTACACCGAAGCCAGCGAAGCCTCTGACTTCAGCTTTTCCGTAGATTTGCCATCCCCCCTGACACCAGAGCAGGTTGACTTACTCCAGCGTCAGATCACAGAGGGTGTCGAGGCGCTGCGAAACCACCATCACAGCCTCGTGCTCAAGCTGGCAGCGCGCCTGCTGCTCAGCGAACTCAAGCTGTTTCAGCATGAGAGGTCCGGTAACGACTGACGTCCCGAGCGACCGAAAATAAGCGAGAGTACCTAGGTCAGCAGAACGAATAACTGAAAGACGATGAGTGACAGCAGATAAGCGAATATGAGGTAGCTGAACAACATGCTGATCGCGAGTCGGGTTGAGCCCTCACGCGCCAGTATGGCAACCGTCGAAACACACTGCAGCGCCACTGCAAAGAACACCAGCAGTGCGACACCAGAGCCCAGGGGCAAGCCACTGGCCTGAATCTGGTCAACCAACGGCAGCATATTGTCCTCGGAGCCTTCGATACCGAAGATGGTTCCCAGGGTGCCCACAAACACCTCGCGCGCCAGAAAGCTTGTCAAGATGGCTACGCCGTATCGCCAGTCCAGACCCAGGGGCGCAAACACGGGCTCAACCCAATGCCCCAGCGTGCCCAGCCAGGACTGGGCAAGGTCGGCTCCCTGATTGGGAAAATAACCGAGGAACCACACCACCATGGTCACCAGTAGGATAATTTTTCCCGCCTGTGTCACAAAGTGGCGGCACCGGTTCCAGGCGTTGCGCAAAATGGGCCGTGCGGTCGGCAGCCGATAGGGTGGAAGTTCCAGCACGAAGGGCTGCTCGGCGACTTGCCCACCCGAAGACTTGCTGATTAATCCCGTAACCACCAGGGCAGTCAACATACCAAACAGATAAATCGCAAACAGCGCCAGTCCCTGCCAACCCACCAGCCCGAACAAAGTGGTTTCAGCGGGGATAAACGCCGCAATCAACAGGGCGTACACCGGCAGACGCGCCGAGCAGGGCATCAACGGGATCGCGAGGTAGGTCATCATCCGCTGTCTCGGGGAATCAACCGAACGCGCTGCATAAATAGCAGGGATAGCGCAGGCCACCCCCGACAGCAGCGGGATGAAGCTCTTCCCGGTTAACCCAAATAGTCGCAGCGGTCTGTGGCAAATCAGGGCTGCCCTCGCCAGGTAACCTGAGTCCTCCATAAGGCCGATCACCAGCGTCAGCACGAAGATTTGGGGCACGAACACCAGAAACGCACCCACACCGCCAAACAGCGCGTCGGCAACAAAATCTGCCAGGACTTTATTGGGAATCAGGGGAACTACTGCCTCTCCCAGACCTGTCACCAGCGCCTCTACGCCATCCATCACAGGTGCAGACCAGGTAAAGATGGACTGGAAGAACAGAAACATGATGAAGAAAAATGCCACGCCCCCCAGTGCGGTACTGAGAAAAAAGCGATCCAGGGACAGCTGCGAATTGATCAGCACATCGCCCTTGGGACTGAAACGAGCGGCCAGCTGCTGCGCTGTCCCATGAAGAAGTTCGTCTGGAGTGTCCTGCCAGCGATTAGCCGGCTTACCACCGGCTCGCGGCGCTGCCTCCACCTGAGCCAGCGCCTGATCAAAGCCGGTGCCTTCCCGCGCGGACACGCTAATGACCGGAACACCCAGTGCTTCTTCGAGACCCGCCTCATCAAAAATAAGCTGATTGTCCCTGATAACGTCAGCCATGTTTGCCAGAACGGTGACTGCTTTGCCGTGCCGCCCGCACTCACGAATCACCTGTAAAATAAAGTGCAGGCATTTTTCCAGTCGCGTGGCATCGGCGACACAGAAAACGTGGCAGACGTCGCTTTCGGACAGTGCTTGATTTAGAAAATCAACCGCGATGGCCTCCTCGCCGGAAATGGGCTGCAAGGAATACGTCCCCGGAAAGTCGACCAGCTCCGCATCCGTTAGATTCAGCAGCTTTCCCGTAGCGACATCCACGGTAATGCCCGGGTAGTTGGCGACCCGTTGGCTCAAGCCCGTCAGGCGGTTAAACAGGGAGCTTTTACCGGAGTTCG
This sequence comes from Luminiphilus sp., assembly GCA_022425845.1. Lineage (GTDB taxonomy): Bacteria > Pseudomonadota > Gammaproteobacteria > Pseudomonadales > Halieaceae > Luminiphilus. Next base: position 2,051 of record JAKMEU010000118.1, read on the forward strand.
GGCTGCCCAGCAGCAATACCCTTCTCATGCCCCCACCTCGGCGGGTTCAACGCGGGAGACATAAACCGATCGGGCAATCTCCCGGTCGAGGGAAAACACAGAGTTACTGATGGCATAGACCCGGGGGGCTCCGAAGCCCGGCGTGAGCTGACACTGCACGCGGGTTCCCGGCTGAAAGCCAAACTCCATCATTCTGCCCTGGTAGGACGCTGACAGGGCAGCGTCGAACCCCGTGACCCAGGCGGTCTCTCCTGATCGCAAATCCCAGAGTGCTGTGACGGTCTGTGTCTTGTTCATAGGAGTAACGGACCTGCAGGCCGTGGAAGCGCGGGAGACTACCGAGAAAACAGCAGGGGTTCAAACAAAGTGCAGATCAGATGTGGCGCACTCGCTCGATTTCATATTGGATATCGCCGCTTGGCGCCTTGACCACAACCTCATCTCCCTCGCTTTTTCCCACCAGGGCCCGGGCTATGGGAGAGCTCACTGAAATCAAGTTAGCCTTAACGTCGGCCTCGTCTTCACCCACGATGCGGTAGGTGACCTCGCTATCGTCATCGACATTGATGAGGTCCACGGTGACGCCAAAAATAACCTTGCCCGTATGGGGAAGCGAACTCACATCGATCACCTGGGCATGGGACAGCTTGTGCTCAATGTCCTTGATGCGTCCCTCGGCAAAACTCTGCTGCTCACGGGCCGCATGGTATTCAGCATTTTCTTTCAGGTCACCATGCTCCCTTGCCTCCGCGATCGCCTGGCTTATACGGGGCCGATCGATGCGCTTTAAACGATCCAGCTCTTCCCGAAGGGACTGCTCCCCGGCCACCGTCATGGGTACCTTATTCATGCTGTGATGCTCTCGTGTAAGTCCTGAAGCCTGCGCACTGAAACGTCAGCTTCCTGTTCCAGAGCCATACAAACCGCTTCCGCAGCGGCCAGAGTCGTCGTATAAAACACCCGGTGCTGCTCCGCACTGGCTCGAATCGGCGCAGAGTCCTGGATCGCCGTGCGGCCCTCTGTGGTATTGACGATCATGCTGGCCTCGTCATTTTTTATCAGGTCGACGATGTGGGGGCGACCCTCCCTGACTTTGTTCACCCTGCGCACCTCAAGGCCCGCTGATTCCAGTGCCCGCGCAGTACCTCCCGTGGCCGCCAGGGTAAAGCCCTTCTCTACAAGGCGCCTCGCAACCTCAATTGCGCCGGGCTTATCCACGTCCCTGACGCTGAAGAGTGCGAGGCCCGACTGTGGCGGGTCATCCCCTGCACCCAGCTGCGCCCGGGCAAAAGCGGCGGCAAACGTATCACCCGTGCCCATGACTTCTCCCGTAGATTTCATCTCAGGACCGAGAATGGGATCAATGCCGGGGAACTTGTTGAAGGGGAGTACCGCTTCCTTGACCGCATAGTAGGGCGGCACAACTTCACCAGTGACGCCCTGCTCACCCAGCGATTGCCCCGCCATGCAGCGCGCGGCAATTTTGGCGAGGGAAATACCCACGGCCTTGGAAACAAAGGGGACTGTGCGAGAGGCGCGAGGATTTACCTCAATGACATAAATTTCATTGTCCTGATACGCCAGCTGGACATTCATAAGGCCACAGACACCCAGCTCGATCGCCATGACACGCACCACATCGCGCATCTGGTCCTGAATATCAGGCGCGAGGCTGTAGGGTGGCAGGGAGCAGGCAGAATCTCCTGAATGCACCCCGGCCTGCTCAATATGCTGCATGATCGCGCCAATCACGACGGTCTTGCCATCGCTCACCGCGTCAATATCGACCTCGATCGCTGCGCTGAGAAAACTGTCGAGCAATACCGGAGAATCTTCAGACACCCTGACCGCGTCGCGCATGTAGCGCAGCAGATCCTCTTCGCGATAAACGATTTCCATGGCACGACCACCCAGGACATAGGAGGGCCTGACCACCAGCGGATAGCCAATCTCAGACGCGGCATTGATGGCCTCATCGACGCTGCGAACCGTCGTGTTTTCAGGCTGGCGCAAACCCAGCTTCTGGATCATCTGCTGAAAGCGCTCGCGATCCTCTGCCCGGTCTATCTGGTCGGGCGTGGTGCCGATGATCGGGACACCCGCGCTTTCCAAAGCCCGCGCCAACTTGAGCGGGGTCTGGCCTCCAAACTGAACGATCACGCCTTCCGGCTTCTCCAGATCAATGATCTCCAAAACGTCCTCCAGGGTTACCGGCTCAAAAAAGAGTCGGTCGGAGGTGTCGTAATCGGTGGAAACGGTCTCAGGATTACAGTTCACCATGATCGTCTCGTAGCCGTCCTCTCGCATGGCGAGGGCAGCGTGAACGCAGCAGTAATCAAACTCTATGCCCTGGCCGATGCGATTGGGTCCACCACCCAGTACGACGATTTTGCGGCGATCACTCGGTTCAGCCTCACACTCGTCTTCGTAGGTTGAATACATGTAGGCCGTGGACGTCGCAAACTCGGCGGCGCAAGTGTCCACCCGCTTATATACCGGTCTCAGACCCAGGGACTGCCGGTGCTCCCGCACCGCGCTTTCAGTGGTATGCAGAAGGTTTGCCAGTCGAGCGTCCGAGAAACCCTTGCGTTTGAGGCGTCGCAACTCGGTTGCATCAAGGCCTTCCAGACCGCGACCATCCAGTGAGGCCTCCAGCGCCATCAAGTCCTCGATCTGAACCAGAAACCAGGGATCAATACCCGAGTAACCCGCCACTTCTTCCATGGAAAAATGCGAACGGAAGGCGTCGGCCACATACCAGATCCGCTCGGCACCCGGGTTGGTCAGGGCGTCCACCAACTCGGCGCGGGTATCGGCGTCTGATACTGTAATTCTCGACTCAAAACCCGCCGAGCCCACCTCGAGACCACGCAGGGCCTTCTGAACGGATTCCTGAAAGGTTCGGCCGATCGCCATCACCTCACCCACCGACTTCATCTGGGTTGTCAGGCGCGCGTCTGCCGTCGCAAACTTTTCGAAAGCAAAGCGGGGGATCTTGGTGACCACGTAGTCAATAGAGGGCTCAAATGACGCCGGTGTTCGCCCCCCGGTAATTTCATTAGCCAACTCATCCAACGTGTACCCAATTGCGAGCTTGGCCGCAATTTTCGCAATGGGAAATCCCGTTGCCTTGGAGGCCAGCGCCGAAGACCGAGAGACCCGCGGGTTCATTTCAATGACAACCATGCGTCCTGTGTCCGGGCACAGTCCGAATTGCACGTTGGAGCCGCCGGTCTCGACGCCAATCTCACGCAACACCGCAAGCGAGGCATTGCGCATGATCTGGTATTCCTTGTCGGTCAGCGTTTGCGCGGGGGCCACCGTAATGGAGTCCCCGGTGTGCACACCCATTGCGTCAAAGTTCTCGATCGAACAGATAATGATGCAGTTGTCATTGCGGTCGCGCACGACCTCCATCTCATACTCTTTCCACCCGATCAACGATTCATCAATGAGGAGCTCATTGGTCGGCGACAGGTCGAGGCCTCGCTGGCATATCGCTTCGAATTCGTCGCGGTTGTAGGCAATCCCACCTCCGGACCCGCCCATGGTAAAGGAGGGGCGAATAATGCAGGGGAAACCAATATCCCCCAGAACCGAGAACGCCTCCTTCATTGAATGGGCCAGAGCGGCGCGGGGCGTCTCGAGACCAATACGCTTCATGGCCTGATCGAATAATTCGCGGTCCTCGGCCTTGTCTATCGCATCCTTTGTGGCGCCAATCATCTCTACGCCGTACTTATTGAGAATGCCCTCGGCAGCCAGCTTAAGTGCACAGTTCAAGGCGGTTTGCCCGCCCATGGTGGGCAGGATTGCGTCGGGACGCTCGCGCTCAATAATGCGGGCAACGGTTTGCCACTCTACCGGCTCAATATAGGTCGCATCGGCCATCGCCGGATCCGTCATGATGGTGGCCGGATTGGAGTTGACCAAAATGACCCGATACCCCTCTTCCCTGAGCGCTTTACACGCCTGGGCACCGGAATAATCAAATTCACAGGCCTGACCGATTACGATCGGCCCGGCACCGAGAATCAGAATACTTTCCAGATCGCTGCGTTTTGGCATGTCAGACGCCCTCCTGCTGAGCGCGTCGGTCACGCATGGCCCGAATAAAGGGGTCGAATAACTGCGCGGCATCCTGCGGCCCGGGACTGGCCTCAGGATGGCCCTGAAAACTGTAAGCGGGCACATCCCTGCGGGCGATGCCCTGCAGCGTGCCATCAAAAAGCGATCGATGGGTCACCATCAAGCTGTCCGGCAACCCCGCTTCTGAAACCGTAAAGCCGTGGTTCTGGCTGGTCACCATCACCGTGCCATCATCCAGTTTTTGCACGGGATGGTTCGCCCCATGATGACCAAACTTCATTTTCTCGGTCTTGGCGCCACTGGCGAGCGCCATAATCTGATGGCCAAGGCAGATACCAAACAGAGGAATTTCCCGCTCCATCGCTGCCCGGGCCAACTCGATCGCATAGTCGCAGGGCTCGGGGTCACCCGGGCCATTTGAGAGAAAAATACCGTCGGGGGCATGCGAACACACGGTTTCGATATCCGATTGTGCGGGTAGCACGGTCAGGGAGCAGCCTTGATCCACAAGCATGCGCAAGATGTTGCGCTTGATGCCGAAATCCAGTGCCACCACTGAAAAATGGGCTGCGGGGGCTGGCCGCTGGTCATCTCCCCACTGCCAGCTCCCTTCATGCCAACTGTAGGGTTCCGCCGTCGACACCTCTTTGGCAAGGTCCATTCCCACGAGGCCCTCAAAGCCCCGGGCCAACGCCAGGGCCCGCTCGGGATCCGGACTGTCGCCCGCCAG
>JAKMEU010000125.1 GCA_022425845.1 Luminiphilus sp.
AAGTGGGAAGTTTCCAAAATACACGATTCAAGTTGGCTGACGTCAAAACAGACATCGCCATCAATCGGGCGTTCTACGAAAAATGCGCAGCAAAATACGCTGACGACGAACTGACCAGCGAGGAAGCGGCCATGCTCAAGCTCGCCAGCTGCGAAATGCAGTGTCGTGTGGCCGATCAGTGCCTGCAATGCTTCGGCGGCTATGGCTACACCACTGAATATCCGATATCACGTTTTTACGTCGACGCCCGAATCCAGCCGATTTACGGCGGCACGTCGGAAATCATGCGCGAACTCGTCGCGCGCTCTATCCTGGGTCGATAATGCCGATGCTGATGCCTGAAAATCTGAAGAGCCGCCTGTTGGGCGGTTTTTTTGTAGCCATGTGCCTGGTGACAGCAACGCACAGCACAGCCAGTGATGCCCTCGTTGACACCATCATTTCAGAGCATTGGGCCTGGTCCCTGGAAAACTACCCCGAAATGCGGCTGGGTTACGGTGATCGATCGGGCAATGCCCTTTGGACCGATATCAGTCTGGAGGCAGAGGCACGACGACAGCAGGCGCTTGAGAACTTCCAACAACAGTTGGCAGTGATCGAACCCGCCGGCCTGTCAGCGGAAACGCGTCTCAACCGTCGCATGTTGCTCAGGGATATCCGCGACGAGCAGGTGGCCTATGAACAGGGACTGCACCTCATGCCCATCAATATGCGTTCGGGGCCCCAACACGCCCATGGCATGATTGAACGACTACCCTTCAACATCGAGCAGGATTATCAGGATTGGCTGGCTCGTCTGCGCGAACTTCCCAAACGACTGGAACAATACACCGCGATTCTCAACGAGGGGATCGCCCGAAATCGGGTTCAGGCTCTTGCGGTTATGCAACGTGTGCCCGATCAGATTGACCGCGTTGTTCAATCCGATCCTGAGAACAGCCCTTTCTATAAAGCGTTTTTGCGCCTTCCCGATACCCTTGATGCACAGACGGCTGAGGCACTCCAGAGTGAGGCCAAGACTATCATCACGGAAGAACTGAACCCCGCCTACAGGGCATTCGGCGATTTCATGCGCGACACCTATATTCCGGCCAGCCGACCTGAGCCTGGTATCGGTAGCCTGGAAGGTGGCAAAGCGGCTTATCGTTATCTGGTACAGCACTTTACTACGACCGACCTGTCCCCCGAGGCCGTCCATCAAATAGGGCTTGACGAGGTCGCGCGCATCCGCAGGGAGATGGAGGGCGTCATCAAGGAAGTGGGGTTCGAGGGCGATATGAACGCTTTTAACGAATTCCTCCGAACTGACCCCCAGTTCTACTACGAGACCCCCGAGGCGCTACTGGAGGGGTACCAGGCCGTATCCAAGCGTCTGGACCCCGAACTGGTAAAACTCTTTGGCAAGCTGCCAAGAACACCCTACGGGGTGCGACCCATTCCCGAGGAAATTGCCCCGGACACGACAACCGCGTACTACATGCCACCGACGCCAGACGGCAAGCGCCCGGGGTGGTATTACGTCAATTTATACAAACCCGAAGTGCGCCCGAAATTCGAGCTGGAAGTGCTAAGCGTGCATGAGAGCGTCCCGGGACACCACCTGCAAATAGCCCTGGCGGGCGAAATGACCGGTCTTCCTGAATTCCGCAGACAGTCCCGGGTCACAGCTTTTGTCGAAGGGTGGGGATTGTACTCAGAGCGTCTGGGTTACGACATGGGCCTGTACCAGGACCCGTACTCACGGTATGGCCAATTGGTCTATGACATGTGGCGAGCAGTGCGACTCGTGGTCGATACCGGCATGCACTACTTTGGCTGGAGCCGCGAGCGCGCCATTGAATTTTTTCTGGCCAATGCGGCCAAAACGGAAGCTGACATCGTCAATGAAATTGACCGGTACATCGGCTGGCCGGGACAGGCCCTCGCCTACAAAATTGGCCAACTGAAGATGCTGGAACTGCGAGGGGAAGCCGAGATCGCTCTGGGTGAGCGATTCGATATAAGGCGCTTCCATGACCATCTGCTGGGCGCCGGCGCGATTCCGCTTGATGCATTGGAGGCGCGCATGGATAGCTGGCTTATCCGAGAGCTTGAGGTAAGTGACAAGCTCTGACCAGCAATAGCCGCCCGTTGAAAAACGGTGCGTTTAACGTGACCCGGTCACTGCCGCCGGTCATTCCAGCCAGCGATCTGCCCAGGCTTCATCCAGCAGGCATGAAACCCCGCAGGAATACGGCTGGGCATCTCGATGCGCGCTACGGGACCTTTGCCAACGTCCCTTGCATCGAATACCTGTAGCTGCTGACTACGGGTAGCGTCATTCCAGACAAAGACAACGACGTATCCGTGATCTTCGGCCTGAGCATCATCGGCGGGGGCGAACCATGGCTCACTGTACCAACAGTTGTCAGGGTCGTCAGACCATTCACCAACACTCTGCCCCGTGTCCGTGTTGACTTTACGGATGCCCGTCCAACGCAGTATCTCCGGATCGTGATCTACCAAATAAGCCCACTGCGTCCGGCGCCCGGTTAATGCGCTGTTGAAACCCGGAAACTCCATGTTGCGCTCACTATCCAGGCATTCCTCCCGGGTCTCTCCGGTTTTGAGATTCATCCGATAACGCCACAGACGCGCGTCCATTACCAAATGGGCAATCATTTTTGCCGTGCGCTGCTCATCAATATGACCCTGATCATCCAACGCCGGCATGTAACGACAGGCGACCATTACCACCTCATCGCCCTCTTCCCAGGCGTTAACGACGTGGTAGAGAAAGCAGGGAGAGAATTCAAACCATCGAATACTTTCCGCACTGCCATACCGCGGCAATACACCGAACCGAGCTTTAAGGGATGCGTCAAAACGAATTTTATGGCGCCCGGCCCGAAGCGCTTCCTCTTCGTGATAAACCGGCAGGT
>JAKMEU010000134.1 GCA_022425845.1 Luminiphilus sp.
GGCGGTGGCGGGTGGTTCTGGCGTGGCAGCAGCGTCGGAAAGCACGCCAGCAACAGCAGGGCTGAGGGGTCACACCGGGCCTGCGGCCAGGGCAGCCGCAACGGGTACCTGGGTAGCACGTCTGGCCGGTATCACTGCCGCCAGGACACACAAAATAACCGATGCCGACCACAACCAAAGTGCATCGCCAAATCTAACGTCCACCGGTAAAAAATTGAGCGGATAGACATCCGTGTTGAGTAGCTTGCTACCCAACAGCCATTCAATACCCGTTGCCAAACTCGGTAGCGACAGCGCCAGTAGCCAGCCAAGAGCAAGCCCCACCGATGCGCCCAAAACACCAATCCACGTACCCTGTAGTAAAAATATCCAGAGAATATCGCTGCGGCTGGCGCCCATGGTCTGGAGCATCGCGATAAACCCCCTGCGATCGGTCACCACCAGTACGAGGGACGAAACCACGTTGAAAGCCGCCACGGCAATAATGGAAAAAAGCAGCAGCGTCACCAGGTCGCGGGACAGGCGAATAGCGGCATAGAGGTTACCGTGCCGCACTGTCCAGTCGGTAACATAGAACGTAGGTGGCAGTTGCCGCCTGAATTCCCATCGCCGATCGGGAGCCTCAAACAAGGCATCCAACTGCAGGGCAACCCCGGTTGCCGTGACAACGTCACCCGTCATCTCAGCCGTATAGGAAAAATCTGCCAGCATGAGGGCCTCATCAAGTTCTGTCCCCGAGTCGATCAGTGCCACGACTTCCATGGCTTTGGTCACCGGCGTGGCCGTTACCTCCAGAGTCGCCTCGGGAACCACGACCCGCAGCCTGTCACCCTCAGCAACGGCAAGCCGTTCGGCCAGCCCAGCACCGAGCACGACCTGCCCGGGAGCCAAATGATCCAGCGCCGTCGTGGCCCAGGGTTTCCAGCGCGACCACGCTGTGGCTTCGATGCCCAGAAGCTTTGCCGCGTCGACCCTGGCACCCCGGATTGCCAGTAGGTCCCGCTCATGAAACAGGGTCGTCTCAACCACGCCGGGGGCCGCCGCCAATTCGGACTGCAGGCTGCGCCAGGTCTTGAAATCTGCGAACCCCTGAATACTCACATGGGGCACGACACCGAGGATGCGCTCACGCATCTCGCGCTCGAACCCATTCATGACAGCCAGAACAGCCAGCAGGACAGCGACGGCAAGCGTTAGTCCCAGCACCGACAACCGAGAGAGAAAACCCGAAAGGCCACGGCCCCGATCCAGCACCTGCCGGAGCGCAAAGACCACCCTTTCAGTCCACGGCATGAGGCAACTCCGTGAGGCGTCCCGTTTCAAGCAAAAGTTCACGGTCCATCTGTGCCGCGATCGCGGGGTCATGGGTGACCACAACAAAAGCCGTGTCGCTGCTGTCCAGGGACGCTATCAGCGACAGCACCCGCTCCGCCGACTCGGGGTCCAGATTGCCCGTGGGTTCATCCATCAGAACACAGCTGGGACGGTTGGCCAGTGCCCGGGCGATCGCAACTCGCTGACGTTCGCCGCCACTCAATGCGCCTGGCTTGTGGTCCAGACGGTCCGCCAGGCCCACCGCATCAAGCAGGGTTTCAGCCCGTGATCGGGCCTCGGTTCTGCTCGCGCCGCCAATACGTAAAGGCATCGCCACCGCTTCCTGGGCAGTGAATTCCGGCATCAGGTGATGAAACTGGAACACAAAACCCAGGTGCTGATTGCGCCACCGACTGCGGGCACGCTCATCCATCGCACTCATCAACGTCCCGGATACAAAAACCTCGCCGGCACTGGGCACATCGAGTCCACCCAGCAGATTGAGCAGCGTTGATTTCCCAGAGCCGGAGCGACCGACAATAGCCACGCGTTCGCCACGCTCCAAAGACAGGTCGACGCCCCGCAGCACCTCGACAGCCCTGGAGCCGTCTTCGTAGGTCTTCACCAATCCCACGCTACTGAGCACGACATCAACCATAGTTCAGCACCTCGGCGGGCGAGATCCGTGACGCCCGCCAGGCGGGATACAGGGTCGCAAGAATACTCAGAAGCAGCGCAAGGCCGGTCGTGACCCACACATCACTCCAGAGCAGTTCAGAGGGCAGACGACCAATGTAATACACCGAGGGATCAAATAGGTTGACCTCGAAAACCCGCTCAATAAAGGCCGCAATATCAGCGATAGAGAGGGATAGCAGCACCCCGAGTATCGCACCCAGGGCGATCCCCACTGCGCCAATCAGTAACCCGTGCCCTACGAACAAACCCATGACCCCCAGTGAGGTGAACCCCATGACCCTCAGCACGGCGATATCCCGCGATTTCTCGGTCACGGACATCGTGAGGGTAGACACAATATTGAAGGCCGCCACGGCGACCACCGCCAGCAATAAAAGGCCCACCATTATCTTTTCCATCCGCACCGCTGAAAAGAGACTGCCCTGTGAAGCGCGCCAATCGCTGATCGCAAGGTTCGCCCCAAGACCGTCCCGCAGCGTTGAGCCCACCACAGCGACCCGGTCGGGATGCCCGAGATCAAGCTGGAGCCCGTCCACTCCCGAGCGCGCGAAGAGTCTGCCGGCCGTGTCGAGACCCACATAGGACTGGACCGCATCCAGACTTGATCCCACTTCAAACTCCGCCACCACACGCAGCCTGCGCATTCTAGGCAGAATCCCAAAAGGCGTCACAGACAGAGTCGGCAGCACCACTTCAACCGTGTCGCCCACCCCCACGCCCAACTGGGCCGCCAGTGCGCTTCCCAGTGCTACGGAGAAGGGTTGCGTCTCAAGTTCCGCCAGATCGCCCCAGACCACCCGCTGATGCAGGTCGCTGACGCCGCGCTGAAGCGCCGGGTCCACGCCAGTCATCCGACTGCCCTGCCGGCGCGTCCAGGACTGAAGCAACACCGTCTCTTCCATAAAAGGAGCCACTGCCAGAACCTCAGGCAGCGCCCCCAGATCAGCAGACAGGTCTTGCCAATTCTCAAGGGTGCCCTCTGTGGGAACGACTTTGACATGGGGAACCAACGACAGAATTCGGCTTCTCAATTCCCCTGCGAAGCCGTTCATAACCGAGAGGACTGTAATCAGGCTCGCCACACCGAGCACCATCCCCAGCATGGAGGCACGGGCCACAATCCGGGAAAAACCGCGCCGGCGGCCCCGAAAGGTGTATCGCAGCATCATGTCGCTGGAGAAAGACATCCTGGAAGGGCCGACGAAATCAGCCTCGAGGATCGTGGGTCTGGACCCCGGCGTCACCACCTGTCACGCGCCGGGTCTCGGTTTCGCACACCTGGGGATCGCCACCACAAAGGTCGCACTTTTGATCGATGCCCAGCCGGCCCACACCTCCGCAGGAGCCGCTGATCGGCGCCCTACCCGCCATGACGCCCACTGCCATAGCGGCGACAATGACGGCGAAAGCAACAAAAGTAACGAGAAAAATCAAAGCAACACTCCCCAGTGGCAGGCCGCCAC
>JAKMEU010000177.1 GCA_022425845.1 Luminiphilus sp.
CCCATACCTCGGGGGTGCAGGTGCGAACCATGGAGTCGCGGGAGCCGCCATTACGGATTGTCTGTCCGGGACGGGTGTATCGCTGCGATTCAGATTTGACGCACTCCCCCATGTTTCATCAGATCGAAGGCTTGCTGGTGGACGAGTATTCGAGTTTTGGCGATCTGAAAGGGCTGCTGGAAGATTTCATGCAGGCCTTTTTTGAACAGGATGATCTGGCGCTTCGTTTTCGTCCCTCGTATTTCCCATTCACAGAACCGTCTGCCGAAGTTGATATCCAGTGTGTGAAGTGTCGGGGTGAGGGTTGCAGGGTATGCAGCCATACCGGTTGGCTGGAGGTACTTGGCTGCGGCATGGTCAACCCAAGGGTATTCGAAATGTCCGGGATTGATACCGAGCGTTTTACAGGCTTTGCATTTGGTCTGGGTGTCGAACGGCTCGCGATGCTGCGCTACGGTATTGGTGACCTGCGGCTCAATTTTGATAACGACCTGCGCTTCCTGAGCCAGTTCAGATAAGGAGCTGTTGATGATTATTTCAGAGCAATGGCTGCGCGAGTTTGTTAATCCAGACCTCTCCACAGAGGCTCTGGCAGAACAGCTGACCATGGCAGGTCTCGAAGTCGATGCGGTGACGCCTGTTGCCGGAGAGTTTAGTGGTGTTGTGGTCGCCGAGGTTGTGGCGGCTGAACAACATCCTGATGCGGATAAGTTGCAGGTTTGCACCGTCGACACCGGTACTGAGACGGTGCAGATTGTGTGCGGGGCCCCCAACGCTGCTGCAGGACTCAAAGCACCTTTGGCCCGTGTGGGTGCCGTGTTGCCGGGCAATTTTAAAATTAAGAAAGCGAAGCTGCGCGGTGTGGAAAGCCAGGGCATGTTATGTGCCGCCGCAGAGCTCATGCTCTCGGAGGAGAGCGATGGTTTGCTGGAATTGGCCGCAGATGCGCCTGTGGGTGCTGATCTGCGCGACTACCTTGGATTGAATGATGTGACCCTCGAGCTCGGGCTTACACCCAATAGGGCGGATTGTTTGGGTGTTGTGGGCGTGGCGCGGGATGTTGCTGCCCTGAATGGATTGACCCTGTGCGAACCCGCAGCGGATGTTGCGGAGCCCGCTACAGAAACGGTGTTTCCCGTTGAGGTGCCTGCCAGCGCCAAGTGCCCGCGCTACCTGGGCCGTGTCATCGAGGGTGTGGACCTTGGCGCCACTACGCCCCTCTATATTGTGGAACGCCTGCGGCGGGCCGGGCTTCGCGCAATCGACCCGGTCGTCGATGTCACCAACTACGTGATGCTGGAGCTGGGGCAGCCGCTACACGCGTTTGATCTGGCCACGCTCACTGGCGGTATCGTTGTCCGCGATGCGGCGCCGGGAGAATCCATGACGTTGCTGGATGGTTCAGAAATCAACCTGACAGCCGGAACTTTGGTAATTGCCGATCATGAGCGTGCGCTGGCGCTGGCGGGAATCATGGGGGGTGAAAACAGCGGTGTAACCTCTGATACCCAGTCGGTGTTTCTTGAAAGTGCTTTTTTTGCGCCCGAACTGCTGGCCGGTCGAGCACGGCATTACGGTCTCCACACCGATGCATCCCATCGTTTTGAACGAGGTGTCGACTGGCAGTTGCAGCGTCGGGCCATCGAGCGGGCTACCCAGTTGTTGTTGAGCATTACCGGTGGACAGCCAGGGCCGGTCGTCGAGGTGGCCAGCTCCGAACATCTGCCCAAACAGCGGCAGTTGACCCTGCGCTTGGCCCGCATTGAGCGCGTTCTGGGTCTGGCCATGCCAGAAGAAACCGCTCGCAAGATTCTTGAGGGTCTGGGATTTGAGGTCCACAGCGATGAGGACGGAATACTGACCTGCACAGCACCGAGCTGGCGCTTCGATATGACCCAGGAAGTGGATCTCATCGAAGAGTTGGCCCGCGTGCACGGTTACAACCAATTGCCGGTGAGCCGCATTCAGGCGGAGCTGCGAGGCACCTCCAACAGAGAAGCAGCAACATCAGTCAGAGCGCTTCGGCAGGGACTGGTTGCCCGGGGCTTTCATGAAGCGATCACTTTCAGCTTTATAGCACCGGAGCACCATCGCCTGTTTGCGCCCGATATCGCGGCAGTTGCGGTTCAGAACCCGATTTCCAGCGAGCTGTCTGAAATGCGCTCCACCCTGCTTCCCGGGCTTGCAACCACACTGGCCCACAACGTGAAGAGGCAGAACAACCGACTGCGAATTTTTGAGACGGGATCGCGTTTCTGTGCGGGTCAGCCTTATAGCGAGCAGCGCATGCTGGGACTGGCCCTTTTGGGGTCACGGGCGGCTGAAAACTGGGCGGATGCGGGTGCCCGGATCGATTTCTTCGATATGAAAGGTGAGATCGAACAGATCTTTGCGCGAAGCGGGGGGGCTTTGAGTTTCCAGCGCACCGTGCAGCCCGGATTACATGATGGTCAGACCGCCCAGGTGATGCTGGATGGCACAAGGGTGGGTGTACTCGGCACGATTCACCCGACGGTGGCGGCACAGCTCGACCTGCCAAAGCACACCGTGCTGGCAGAGCTGGAGCTGGATGCGGTCCTCACGGGTCGCCTTCCGGGCTACCAGGACATATCGCGCTTCCCGGAGTCACGTCGCGACATAGCCGTTCTTGTCGATCGCGGCGTGGAAGCCGCCGCGGTGATGGAGACGGTCAAGCTGGCCGCGGGCCCGGGGTTGGCAGAGCTGCGGCTGTTTGACATGTATACAGGTGCGGGTGTGGCCGATGACCAGAAAAGCCTGGCCCTCGGTTTGACATTCAGGGACAACTCACGCACCCTTGATGATGACGAAGTTTCGGCAATAGTTACCCAAGTTGTTGATTCTCTGAAGGAAAACTTCGACGCAGAATTAAGGGCCTGAGCACAATCGATGTCAGCACTGACCAAATCTGAAATGGCCGACAAGCTCTTTGAGGAGCTGGGCCTGAATAAACGTGAAGCCAAGGAACTGGTTGAACAGTTTTTTGAAGAGATCCGCGTCTGTCTGGAAAACAATGAACAGGTGAAGCTCTCTGGGTTTGGCAATTTTGATCTTCGGGACAAACGGCAGCGTCCCGGAAGAAACCCAAAGACGGGAGAAGCTATTCCTATTTCAGCTCGACGGGTGGTTACTTTTCGTCCAGGGCAGAAACTCAAGGCCAGGGTAGAGCAGGTGAGTGACATGGGCGGATTTGATGATGCTTGAACCCACGCACAACAGCGAACTGCCCCCCATTCCAAGCAAACGGTACTTCACCATTGGTGAGGTCAGCGAACTCTGTGCTGTGAAACCCCACGTTCTACGCTACTGGGAACAGGAATTTCCACAGCTCAAACCCGTCAAGCGCCGGGGCAACCGCCGCTACTACCAGCGTATGGACGTGGAGATGATTCGCACGATCCGCAGTCTGCTGTATGAACAGGGCTATACCATCGGCGGCGCCCGACAGCGCATGGTCCAGGAGAAGGAGGCGTTGACGCCCGCGGAGGTGCAGCAGTTGGCGCGGGATTGCATGGCCGACCTGCTCAAGGCCCAGTCGCTCTTAAATCCGTCTTCCTAACGCTTCGCACCTACCGCTTAGCCATGTATAATCCCGCCGCTTCGGGGCGTAGCGCAGTCTGGTAGCGCACCACACTGGGGGTGTGGTGGTCGCAGGTTCAAATCCTGCCGTCCCGACCAAT
>JAKMEU010000208.1 GCA_022425845.1 Luminiphilus sp.
CTTCGCCATCTATCTGCGCTGGCTGTCACGCTCCACAGCTCCCGAACAGCATGCGTGATGTCGCATTCCGACAGCAGGTTTTCACCACCCTGCTGCTGCTTATCGTCACATTTGGGCTATGGTTTGCCGCGGAGCCCATATTCGCCGGTCCAGCGAAATGGCTTGCTCACGGGCTCCTCAGTTTCTGGCTGCCCGACATCCTGAGCACCACGTTGTCAGAGCCCGGCGCGCTCATCGTCGTTACATTATTTACAGAACAAAGTGGAAATATTGCGCCTGCCCTGTCCGGAGAAGAAGACCTTGCCTTTCGGTTGAATACCCGACTGGTGTCTTACAGCATCCCGTTTTACGCGGCCCTTCTGTGGGGATCGCGAATTTCCAAGCCCTTCAATACCTTTGCATGGGGTATGTTCGTTCTGTGGCTCGCCATGGCGCTGGGGCTGACCGCGATGGCGGCTAAAGACATGATGTTAGTGCTTGGAAACCGGTTCATCAGTGCACCGTGGGTGCCGCCAACCCCTGTGATTGCAGTGGGCTACCAGTTCAGCGTCTTATTGATGCCCACGCTGGCCCCTGTGCTGCTCTGGATTTTCCAGTTGCGGGGATCGCCGCTCTGGAACCGTCTTGAGGCTCAGTTGGCAAGCTCTCGAAGCAGGGAGTGATACTCCATACCCCGTTCATCGAGCACGCCCTTCAGCGCTTTTTCCATCAGGTAACGGGCCTGGTTGGTATAGGCGTACATGCAGGAATGCACGGCGGCGTCAGTCCAGTTCTCCACAGCGCACTGGGTAGCGTAATTCTCAAAGTGGTTCAGCATCGAAATCAGTTCAACAATATGCTTTGGGCACTCACAGTTCACGAGGCGCTTGAGCTGCGCAGCCGCAGCCAGTTCGCTGTCTGAATACATCCGGGCTTTAGGCTTGACCAGTTCCCCAAGATCAAACTCGCCCTGTTTTGTGTCATTTTCTACGGCGACCCGCCCCATTTCATAGGCCAGCCTTGCCGGCTCCATGGGGAATGCGACGGCATCGGCGCCCCGCCGGGTCAGTTCCGACAACCAACGATCATTGGCCATTCGGTAGGTCACCAACACTTTGGGGGACCCGAGTCGCTCGCTGAGCTGCTCCATCAACTGAATCTGCGCCATCGAGACCGCTGGGCAGTCCACTACCAGCAGTGCGACCTCTTCATCGCCAACATCCAGAGTGTCCACCACATCGGCCAAAGGTTGTCGGGCCAACAGCGCACTGACGCTGGAGATACATCCCTGGTGACCATCCAACCAATTGCACAACTCCGCACCGATGAACACAACGCGGGGCTTACTGTTCGGTATGGATCGCTCGAGATGCTTGCCACGGCCCTTGATCAGCAATTCCAACGTTTTCCGCTCGGATGAGGCCACCTCGCCGATACGGGCGCCATCGTTCACCAAGGCCGCAATCAACTGCAGGTGTTCGAGGTCAGCCTGGGTGTACTGCCTGCGCCCGGAGGCCGATTTATAGCTGGCACCGAGGCCATAACGGCGCTCCCACACCCTGAGGGTGTCGGGTTTCAAACCCGTCAAGCGAGCGACGGTTCCTATGCCATAAAGAGGGCGTGGTTCGAGTTGAACTGCTGCACTGACGGGGGCATTCATAGGCCTAAACTCCGGTAAGTGTGTCTGCTTTTGTCCAGAGTTACGGCCGATTTCGTGCAACAGATCTCCGAATTGAGTGCTTTCGTTGGTTTTGTATAGATATTGTCCAGAAACGCATTGGACAAACGAGGAATGTTAGCAATCTCCTTTTACAAAGGTTGCCGTATACCTTTGCGAAACAGGGGGAAGTTCATGAAAGGATCAGACCACGCTGACGAGCGCGATCTCGAACTCATGTTCGCAGAAGCGCGCCGCTACGAACTGCTTGATGCCCAGGACGAGCGCACCATCGATGGCCAGAAATGGCGAGCGGTGCATGCATTGCAGGAACTATTCGCCGCAGAGGCCACGCTGACCCAATACACGGCAGTATTTCTACAGCAATGCGGCGCAAACCCTCCCGAAATTCGGCGATTCTCAAACCGCGAACAGCACTTTGTGTTGCGACGGGAACTCGGCGACTACTTCGTCGATGGTAGTGCCCACGAAGGCGCCGCGGTCGCGGCGCGGAAGCTTCGAAGCCTCAAGTCGGCAAAGGCACGTCTCACTCAGATCCGTGGCCTGAAGCTGCCCGCCAGCCTGACCGTGGGCATGTCTGTGGCGATGCTGCGCAGAGCGGGGGGGCAATTTCCCGATAGCGTGGCCGATGCCATCGCCAATTGGGAGAGACAGTGGGCACCACCGATCAGTGGCCATGTGTTGGACAAAGATGCGATGAAAGCCATTCGCCGGGAACTCAGGCTCTACACGGATGCGCGGGACAAGCTCGTCATGCACAACCTCCGGTTGGTCTACTCCATCGCAGGGCGGTACAAGGGGCGAGGCGTCTCCTACCTGGATCTGGTTCAGGAAGGCACGCTGGGCCTTATCCATGCCGCAGAAAAGTTCGAATTTGAAAAAGGGTTCCGCTTCAGCACCTACTGCTTCAACTGGATTACCCAAGCCGTCAGAAGGTACGTCGGCGATGTCGGCACGCTCATCCGTTTACCGACACACGTACAGGAACAAATGGGCCGCTTGTACAAGGAAAAGGCCATAGAGCAGTTACGAACCGGTGTCGAGCCAGATGAGGAAACACTCGCCCTTCGCCTGGGAATGGACATAGAGAAAACGCGACAGTTGCTCCAGATGCGTAACCTGGGTGTATCCCTGGACGCACCTCGGTTTGATGATGACGAGGGCACCCTGCTGGACACTCTGGCGGGAGACCCCTACGGCGGCACGGAAGACAGCGCGGACCAGGCATCGCTGCACAAGTTTCTGGGAGATGCCGTGGAGGCTCTGGAGACCTCGGAAAGGCGGGTCATTATCGCTCGCTGGGGGCTGCATGACGGCCCACCGCTGAGTCGAGCTGAAGTGGCCGACACCATGGGCGTTAGCCGAGAGTGGGTTCGTCAGCTTGAGCGCTCAGCGCTCAGGAAACTTAAATCGCAGGATGCAGTGAAGGCTGCGTATGACGATTACAGCGAAGCGGGCAACTACTGACGCCGCCAACAGTGACCTCGAAGTCCGCCGCAGATCGGGCTCAGGCTTTCGTCCGGGACAAGATATCGATGAGGGCGCTATCGAGGCTACCGAAGCGAAACTCAAAACCCGCCGCCAGCAGCCGATCGGGCGTCACGCGCTGCCCCGTCAACAACAACTCATCAGCCATTTCCCCCATCATCAGGCGCATCACTGGCGCCGGGATTCCCGTATTGAACAGGGTTCGCTTGCGCGCACTGAGGATGCTGCAAAAATCCCGATGTGTTACCGGCAGGGGCGCAACAAGGTTGTAAGGCCCGGTGGCGGTCTCCTGATCGAGAAGAAAAAGAATCGACCGAACCACATCGGCTCTATGTACCCAGCTCAACCACTGCGCACCATCACCCATCCAGCTGCCAACCCCCAGTTGAAAGGAGCGCATCATTTCATTGAGCGCACCGCCCCCGCGATCGAAGACCACGCCGAGGCGCAGGGATACCACACGTGTATCGGCACCACTGGCCACCCCCGTAGCGCTCTCCCAGGCCTGGCAAAGTTCCGCCGAAAAGCCACGCCCAGGCGGGGAACTCTCGTCGAAGGAAAGTTCACGACTGGCACCGTAATACCCCACCGCACTGCCGGACAGCAGCACCTTGGGCGGTGCAGGCTGGCTGCGCATCCAGTTCACGAGCCCCTCAGTCAGTCCGACACGACTGGCTACCATCTCGGCCTTGTAATGCTCGTTCCAGCGGCGTGCCGCAAGGGAGGCGCCGGCGAGATTGATCACCCCATCCACCGGCGCGGCAATCGCTTCAAGGCGTCGGATAAAATCCACTCCGGGTCGCTGAGCCTGCTCCTGGCGGGTCAGCACACTGACTCGATAATCCCGCTTGAGCAACTCGGCAACAAGTGCTGTACCAATAAACCCCGTACCGCCAGTAACCAGTATGTGCATAGTGATTCAACTCCGGTGGGGCTGTCTGTATTTGGCTCGGCCTCTCGCCTGACAACCGACAATGCTCTATGGACGTATACGTAAAATGAACGGATCAGTGTCACAACTACTTGATTTTTTTGAGCGTTACCCACGCTGGGTTGTGCTGACCGGTGCCGGGGTCAGCGCCGACTCAGGCATTCCCACCTATCGCGACGGTAATGGGCGATGGCTGCGTAATACCCCAATCCAACATCAAGAATTTGTTGCGGATGCCAGCGCACGCCAGCGCTATTGGGGCCGCTCTATGGTGGGATGGCCCGGCGTTCGTGACGCGCTGCCCAATGCAAACCACCGGGCAATAGCCGCTTTCGAACGCATGGGTCGCGTCGAGCTGACGATTACCCAAAACGTCGATCGACTGCACCAACGCGCCGGGACCAGTCTCAAGGATGTCGATGCTGTCGCCGGTTTCATCTGTTAGGAACGGGTAGAGCTGGTTGATAAATGCCTGGCTGAACCGCTGCACTTCGGCACGAGACTTGTTG
>JAKMEU010000228.1 GCA_022425845.1 Luminiphilus sp.
AGAGGGCCAGAACCGGCTCGCGAACTGCAATACGCCAAAATCCACGCGGCCCCCGCCCGACGCACAGCTTTCGATCTCAACATCGGGAAACTGCCGCTTCACCTCGCCCATTAATCGGTAGAGCGCCCGGGTCTGGCGGTGAACGGCAGGCAGACCGTCAACGTCACCTGCCTGATGGATATCACGATTCATGTCCCACTTGAGATAACTGATGTCATAGTCGCCCAGTAATTTCGTAATCACGGCCAACAGGTGGCAAAACACATCGTCCCGCCCCAGGTCCAAAACCAATTGATTTCGAGCCAGTAACCGGGGCGCCGGGTCGTGATGCAGCACCCAGTCAGGATTCGCTCGATACAAGTTGCTGTCTGGATTCACCATCTCGGGCTCAATCCAAAGCCCAAACGCCATACCCCGTTCTCGGCAGGCCTCGATCAGTGGATTCAGGCCCCGGGGAAACTTGGCGGTGTCAACTTGCCAATCACCCAGCGAGGAACTGTCGTCCTGCCGTCCTTCGAACCATCCATCATCAAGCACAAACCGCTCGACACCCAGTTCCGCTGCCTGTTGAATCAACGTGAGCACACTGGATTCGCTGACATCAAAATATAAAGCTTCCCAGGTATTGAGCTGCACCGGGCGGGGTTTATCCCGGCTAGCCCTGGGTGCAGAAAAATCCTTCCGTACCAATTGATGCCAGCTATGGGACAAACCACCCAAGCCCTCGCAGCTGACCGCGCACCAAATCTCGGGTGTTGCGTAGACCTCCCCTGCCTGAAGCTCGACCTCCCCCGGCGCCAGCAATTCGCCCATCTGGATAAAGCGTCGTCCGTCGGCCAACTGTTCGATGCGTGTTCGATAATTGCCGCTCCACGCAAGATGGCAGGCTAACGCCTCCCCCGAACCCTCAGTCGTGAACTGCTCTTGCATCAACAGATACGGGGGAGACTGGTGGGAACTGCGACCACAGCGGTTTTCCCTGACATAGGCTCCTTGTGAGAGGGCTGGCATATGCTGCTGGAATTCCAGTCCCCAGCGACCCTGAAAGCCGCGGCAATGCGTGAGGTTATCCGGCAGTGACAGGGTCACATTACATTCAGTAATTTGGAGGCCATCTTCCGGGCTGTCATTGACGACCTGCACCGCAATGGAAAAGACCGGCAGTTCAGCATCGAGGGCAATGAGGTAACGCAAACTCACCTGAGTAGCTCGGCAGCCGGCCTCCAGTATCAACTGCCTGCTGCTGGGCTGACTGACCGCTTGTAATTCAGGGTGCAACTGCCAACAGCGGTTATCCCGGTGCAGGGCGATACCCGGGGACCCCAAAAATCCAGATGTCACATCGGGAAGCAAGGCAATGGGTGCGGATTGGGCCGGGGATGCCGGAGCTTCACCCCGATCCAACAGATCCAGATAGTCGGGTACAAGGCGGGCAACACGGGGCCCGAAATACATCAGCGCGGGCAGCCTGTGTCGACAATCAATGACCAGAGACGTACTTTCGTTGGCTAGCTGATAGCAGGGGTCATGATCCGGTAACGACTCCGACATGTCGGCACGCTCTCCTGTTGGGCTGTGGACGAAGGGTACGGTACGGCAGAGGCACAGCATACCGCTGGTAGGTGTCTGGGATACACTTCCGGCCCTGAGACTCTTTTGCCAAGCGACAGTATCGGAGGCATTTTGCTTAACGAGGTAAGCAGTGGCGATAGCCACAGACGGCGCAACGCACTGACGGGTGACTGGGTTCTGGTCAGCCCCGGGCGCGCTGATAGACCCTGGTCAGGAGAGGACGACTTATCCAGCACCGAGACCGGCGATGAACACCGGCAAGACTGCCCACTTTGTCCCGACACCCTACGGAGTAATGGCGAGCGCAATCCGCGCTACCACGGACCCTACGTATTCAAGAATGACTTTTCGGCACTCACACAATCCACGCCGCCCACTGCAAATGACGTCCAGCAGGAAACCCGGGACGACTTGCCGGATTTTTTAAGGGCATCACCGGCCCGTGGAGAATGCCGCGTCATTTGTTTTGACCACCGGCACAACAAAACGCTGGCAGATCTAACGCCTGCGGAACTCGAAAAATTACTCGAGCTTCAGCAGCGTGAGTACCAGGAGCTCGCCTCCCGCTACCCCTGCGTCACCCTGTTTGAAAATAAGGGCGAGATGATGGGGTGCTCCCAACCCCACCCCCATGGTCAGATATGGGCTCATGATCATCTGTCCTCCATGATCCTGCGGGAGGAAGCAAACCAAGAAGCCTACTTTCAAACTCACGGGTCCGCCTTGCTGGCCGACTACCAGGCATGGGAATCCAGCGCAGGCGAACGCGTTGTGTTTGAAAATAGTGCCTGGCTGGTGGTCGTCCCCTACTGGGCAGCATGGCCTTTTGAAACACTGGTCGTGACCAAGCAGGCCATTACCCATCTGGGCGAACTCACGGCCCATCACCGGGAAACTCTCGCTGAAACGCTGGCGGTCGTCACGCGTTGCTACGACGCGCTGTTTGGCTGCCCGTTTCCCTACTCCATGGGCTGGCATAGTGCCCCCACAAACAAGGTGGCACCGCACTGGCGATTGCATGCCCACTTCTTCCCACCCCTGTTGCGCTCTGCGACGGTTAAAAAACATATGGTGGGCTACGAAATGCTGGGAGAGTCGCAGCGGGACCTGACGCCGGAATCGGCCGCAGCCCGACTGCGGCCTCTGGCCGATCACGTCCGGCAGCAGTTGAGTGGGGTTCGGTGACAGTGACGGGCTTCGAACAGCATTTTGGCTCACCGGCTCAGGGCGAGTCCTCAGCACCCGGCCGCGTCAATCTAATCGGTGAATTCACCGACTACAACGAGGGATGGGTACTCCCATGCGCCCTAGAGTTCCGTTGCCGGGCCCACTGGCGCCGACGCCCAGACAACAAGATTGTGGTGGTTTCACAAGAATATCCAGGAGAGCGCGATGAATTTGATGGTAATGCGCCCTATCAGCAGGGCTCCCTGCCCTGGGCCAACTACGTGCGTGCTGTGGTCGCGGCCTCGCAAACGACGGGCTATCCCATGGGCGGTATCGACCTACTCCTGCATAGCAACGTGCCCCAGGGACGTGGGCTCTCGTCCTCCGCAGCCCTTGAGGTGGCAGTGCTTGGAGCCCTGGCCAGCGCCTTCGATTGGCCTCTAGAAACCACTGAAATCGCTCGCCTCGGCCAGCTGGCGGAAAATCAATTTATAGGCTGTCAATGCGGCATTATGGACCAACTGGTTTCCGCCGCCGCCGAACCCGGGTCTGCCCTGCTTCTGGACTGTCAGTCGCTGGAGACCACTGCCATTGGTATTCCTGAGCAATGGACACTGGTCGTGCTCGATTCCAATCACCCGCGGCAATTGGTGGACAGCGAGTACAACGACCGTCGGCGTGACTGCGAGTTGGCCTGCCGCATTATCGGAGTCAACAGCCTGCGCGCAGCAACCCCTGCGCAACTGGAAGCTTACCGGAGTGAAATGACCACCTCCCAGTTTCTCAGGGCAAAACATGTGATCGAAGAAAATCAGCGCGTGCAGGCCTCGGCAGAGGCATTGGCAAACGGACGGCTTACTGACCTCGCCCAATTGCTGGGCGAGGGCCATCGTTCACTCGCTGACCAATTTGAAGTCACCGTGGCCGCCACTGATGCCCTGGTAGCCATTGCCAAGGCCGCTCTGGGAGACAGGGTCGCCGCGCGCCAGACCGGTGGTGGTTTTGGTGGCGCAGTCATCTGCCTGTGCCATCACGATGATGTCGAGACCCTGGTGACAGCCGTCCACCAAGAATACGGCGCACGAACCGGCCTTGAAGCCACTGTATTCAGCAGCCGCGCCGGCGCAGGCCTGGAGCTTGTCAGCTATGACTAAACAGAAATTTACCGGCGGGAATGCTGCTCTGGCACTGGGCGTCTGTTACTACCCGGAGCACTGGCCAGAGGACGATTGGGCTGACGATGCTGCGCAAATGGTTGCCCTGGGGCTGCGTTTTGTTCGCATCGGAGAATTTGCCTGGTCGCGCCTGGAACCTCGCGAGGGCGTTTTCGACTTTGATTGGCTGGATCGGGCGATCCACACGCTGGCCGGCGCGGGGCTGCAGGTCATACTCTGCACGCCCACCGCGACCCCACCCAAGTGGCTGATCGATGCTCATCCCGACATACTCCCCGTGGACCCACACCATGGTCATACGCGAGGCTTCGGCTCTCGTCGGCATTACGACTTCTCAAGCCCTCAATTTCTTAAAGAAGCACAGCGTATATCCGCTGTCCTGGCCAGACGTTATGGCGATGACAGTCGCATCGCGGGGTGGCAGACCGATAATGAGCTGTGCTGCCACGATACAACCCACAGTGCCTCCCCCCAAGCGCGCAGTGCATTTCAAGGCTGGTGCAAAAACCACTATGGGGAAATAGAACGGCTGAACGCCGCGTGGGGCAATGTGTTCTGGTCCATGGAATATCCCTCCTTCGACAGCATCGAGCTTCCCTTTGCCACCGTTACAGAGCCCAACCCGGCTCACCAGCTGGCCTACCGGCGCTTCGCCTCGGAGCAGGTTATCCACTTCCATGACAGCTGCATTGACGCCATGCGACCCCATGTCCAAGGTCAGTGGATTACCCACAACTTTATTCCCATGAAAGATACCCAGGTGGACTGCTTTGCCCTGGCCCGTCCACTTGATTTTGTCAGCTACGACAGCTACCCGTTGGGCCGAAGCGAATTCCTGCTGGGCAGGGAGGAGCCTGAACTCGCGCAACGCTACATGCGAACGGGCCATCCTGACTACACAGCCTATTATCTGGATCAGTGCAGGGGTTTGAAAAGACAGGGCTTCTGGATCATGGAGCAGCAGCCCGGGCCCGTTAACTGGGCGCCCAGCAACCCGCGCCCCGCTGAGGGGATGGTGACCCTGTGGACACTGGAAGCGATTGCCCACGGTGCGGACGTGGTGTCCTATTTCCGCTGGCGCCAGGCCGCGTTTGCACAGGAGCAGATGCATGCAGGATTGTTACGTCCCGATCGGAGTCGAAGCGATGCCTGGGCAGAGATAGAGACCGTCGTGAAGGTACTGGACGCTCTCGCGCCACTGCCCTTGCCCCAACCTACAGCACAGGTCGCACTCGTGGTTGACGTCAGCGCGCAGTGGGTCACCGAAATCGAGAAGCAGGGGCAGCATGCTGAAGCACAACGGGTCGCGTTCCAGTTTTATCGCTGCCTGCGGCAACTCGATATAACCGTCGACATTGTCAGTGCCGATGCGGATCTTGCGGGCTATGCGCTGGTGATGGTGCCGTCGCTGCCCATTGTTCGCCCTGCGCTGCTTGAATCCCTCGCTGATACGTCCGCCGCAGTGCTCTTCGGGCCTCGATGCGGCGCCAAAACTGAGGAATTCCAGATACCGCCCCAGCGTGCTCCCGGCGCATTACAGACTCTGGTCGATATACGGGTTAATTCCGTTGAAACCTTGCGCCCTGACGTAGCTGAGGGGTTCGACTACCAGGGAAACACCTTCCTGAGCCGCCTCTGGTGCGAGGACATTTCGGTCGGTAACGCCTCGGTGGAAATGCGCTACCAGTCAACCCGGGCCGGTCTGGTTCGCAATAACCGTTGCCTGTATCTGGCCACCCTGACTGACGACGCCTTTCTGCTGCAGTTGTTTAAAAACCTGCTTGGCGAGGCGGGGATCTCCTGGCAAGCGATGCCTGACGATGTTCGCTGCATACGCCGAGGGGAAGTCGGCTTCGCCTTCAATTACGGCGCCAGGCCCGCTCCCCTGACCGGCCTCGCAGACAAGACGTTTTTATGGGGGAGTGAGGAAATACCCGGTCACGGTGTCAGTATCTGGCGTGAGCCGGGGACGGGCAGCTAAACACGCCCCGCAGCCAGTTCGCGTCGATACTGCTCCCATGACCAGGCCGAATCAACAATCGCCTGCAGGTCTCTGGCCGGCCGCCACCCCAGCACGTCGGCTGCCAGACTCGCATCGGCAACAAGGCGTGCAGGGTCGCCCTCCCGACGGGCTCCAATGGCGTAACTAATCCCACTGCCCACGGCCTGTTCGCAGGCCTTTAGAACCTCCATCACCGAGTAACCCCTGCCGTTACCGAGATTCAAGGTGTGAAACCCCCCTCGTCGATGCAGCAACTCCATGGCCCCGACATGGGCATCAGCCAGATCCAACACATGAATATAGTCACGTATACAGGTGCCATCCGGCGTTTCGTAGTCATCACCAAAAATAGTCAGCGGCACATCATCCCCCGCCGCGCGGCGCAGAATATTTGGAATGAGGTGGGTTTCAGGCTCATGCCATTCACCCCGGTGATTATCAGCTGCCGCCCCCGCGGCATTAAAGTAGCGCAGGCACGCCGCATTCAGTTGGCCCTGTTGGTGAACGTCAGACAAGAGCTGCTCCATCACGCGTTTGGTCTGTCCATACACGTTGATAGGCTGCAGGGCATGGGTTTCAGCGATCAGTGGCGTCGTGGGATTACCGTACACCGCCGCCGTCGAGGAAAATACGCAGTCCCGCCAGCCTGACTCAAGCGCCACTTCAATCAGGTTGGCCGTGCCCGCAACGTTATTCTGGTAGTAGTAAAGCGGTCTCTCCGCCGATTCACCCACCAGGGATTTGGCAGCAAAATGAAACACGCCATCAAATGACCGGCCCGCCAGTGCCTCGCGAAGTGGCAGCAGTTCGCGCAGATCAACCTCAATCAGTTCCAGCCCCGCCACGGCCCAGCGATGACCCGAAGAAAGATCATCGAGCACCGTCACCTGATGACCCAATTCAGAGAGTCGCAGGCTGATATGTGAACCAATGTAGCCCGCCCCGCCGGTTACCAAATACTGCATGTCGCCTCGTTGCCCCCGCTATTTATCCTGCGCCTGTCCCGTAGCTCTGCCAGGCACTGTAGCACTGACATACCGAAAAACGCGGGCGAGCTTCAATCGTATAAAAAACGCCTGCACGGGGCGGGATGATCGGCAGCGCAGAGCCCAGGACCCCTGAACCGGGTCAGACTCGAACTCAACCGCTCGCTGGTGATTTTTTCCAATCACGGTAATCTCAGGCGGTCAGCAGCAGGGGGAAAACCCGAGGTCTACCATGGAAATGACAACATACGAAACACTGGCGTTGTTCTATGAAACGAGCAATACACTGGATCGCTTCTTTGACTTTTGGCTGACCGCTACCTTTGCGGTCATTGTCGCCGTCCACATGGGGAAGGAGACCATCACAAGAGCCTACGCTAACGTCATCATCGTGCTGTACCTGGCCTTTACCATCAGCATCCTAGCGCGCCAGGCCGCGTTCTCCGGGTTTATGGCCAGCCTGCGCGACCGCATGGCACGCTCGCCGGACGTGCCCGACATCGGAGGATTTATCCCGATTATCGATGGGTCGCTGCTGGTGACCATGGGGCTGGGTACGGCTTCGGCCATTTATTTTGTTTGGCGTTGTGGCTACCCCATGCGGGACTCGCGTGGATGATTTCTTCATTGGCTGTTGCATGAAGCTTCCGCTACCGAAAACATCTGATACCGGGAAAACAAAACCGGTTGGCAGCCGGT
>JAKMEU010000314.1 GCA_022425845.1 Luminiphilus sp.
ACGTTGGGACGATCCCGCCTTCCCCAAGGCCTTTCCCTGGTTCGGGCAGGAACGCTTCTGGTCCGATCACATTCTGGAATTGCGAGAGCAGCTCTCAGCAATGAACGAGCCGCCCCTCAGACTGCTATAGCGACTGGCCCTCCCGGCGCGCCGCCGGATAAATGCAGGTCCACAACCAGCGCAGCAAGGTGTTGTCTGCCAGCACCTGACGGTCTACCGCGTCATAGAATTCAGCGGTGGCATAGGGGTCCCGGTAGAGATCGATGCGGGTGCGGCCCATCTGGGCGGGGTCCAGCGCCTTAACCACTTTCGCAGGATTACCGGCAACCACGACGTTGGCTGGGACGTCCCGGGTCACCACGGCACCCGCGGCGACAATACTGTTTTCGCCTATGGTCACGCCCTTCAGGACCTTGGCACCATCCCCCAGCCAGGCGTTATCACCAATACGGACGGGTGCCACAGTTTCGGGTCGCTCGACCCTGTCATAGAGCCCATGCCAGTCGGAGTCAGTCACATAGGCGCCATTGGCCAACATGACGCCATCACCGATCGTAATCTCGTCACTACAGGCAATACGAACCCCGGGACTCATCAGCACAGCATCGCCAACGCGGATACTTCCCGCACCCGCTTCCCTGCCCCAGACCCCAATCTTTATTCGCTGGCCTGCCTCGCCCACCGCCGTAAACGAATGCCCGATGTGTATGTTGTTGCCCGACACATCGACCCACCAGGGATTCATGATATTGGGACAGGGGCCCAGCGAGGCACAGCGGGGGCGCAGGAAGTAGTGTATCCAGGCCTCACGGCAATTGAGCCAGGCTTTTTTTACCCAATAGGGACGCAGATCAGCGCGCATAAAACGGAACTCCCAAGCTGAGCGCGGTATGATCGCAAGGTGACCGAAGACGCGCAAATTTCCACAGCTCCGCTGCAGACCGACCAGCAAGGTCCCCACCCCGACCTGGCATCCGTCGTTCGTAAACACCTCGAGACAACATGGTGTAAGCCCGTTCCCGAGCATACCAAGCGCGCTTTTGATACCGCTCTGACTTGGCTTGCCCGGCAGGGCAACCCACCCCTGGTGCTGGATTCCTTCTGTGGTACCGGCATGAGTACCGCCAGGCTGGCAGAACGCTATCCCGATGCCGCTGTTATCGGTCTCGATAAATCGGCCCATCGCCTGGCAAAACACGCGGGCAGTGGTGGTTATCTGCTATTGCGCGCAGAGTGCGAACCGTTTTGGCTTCTGCTCAGGCAGGCGAGTCTCAACGTGGCGCGGCATTACATGCTTTATCCCAATCCCTGGCCCAAGGCGTCACAGCTAAAAAGACGGGTCCACGGACACCCCGCCTTTCCCTTACTGGAGAGTCTCGGCGGCACGCTGGAGCTGCGGACCAACTGGTCGATCTTCGCTGAGGAATTTGCCAGCGCCAGCGCCTTGATTGGCATTGAAGGCGAGTTGGAGACCTACTCGGTCACGCGCCCCTGGTCGCTTTTCGAGAAGAAATACGGGGAACGCCATCAGGAACTTTGGCGGTTTCGAGGGCAATGTTCCCGCTAGAGCGCATCTCCAACCTGCGCTACCCTGACAGCACAGGGTTCCAACACCCAACCCGTTTGACGGATGGCGTTATGACAGCAGTTAATTCGATAAGCGTGCACTCCACCGAAAGCAACGATCCCATCTGGGAAAAGATGCGAGCGGAAACGCAGCAGGCAGCAAGTCAGGAGCCGGTCCTCGCCAGCTTCCTCCATGCCACTATTCTGCATCACGATGAGTTGGAATGTGCGCTTAGCTTTCACCTCGCCAACCAATTGGATAGCCCAACGGCCCCCGCAATGATGCTACGGGAAATCATGCTCGCCGCTTTCAACAGTGACAGCAGCCTCCGCGGTACCCTTCGGGAAGACCTACAGGCGGTTCTCGATCGCGACTCCGCATGCCAGCAATATCATTTGCCTTTCTTGTACTTCAAAGGATTCCAGGCCCTGCAGAGCCATCGCGTAGCGCATTGGTTGTGGCAGGAGGGGCGTCAATCCCTCGCCCTGTTCCTGCAGAGCAAGGTATCCCAGAAGTTTGGCGTTGATATTCATCCGGCAGCTCGGTTTGGCCACGGCATCATGCTCGATCATGCGACGGGTTTGGTCATTGGCGAGACCGCTGTTGTTGGCAATCATGTGTCGATACTGCAGTCGGTAACCCTCGGCGGCACGGGCAAACAGGACGGCGACCGTCACCCCAAAATTGGCGACGGGGTGCTGATTTCTGCCGGAGCAAAGATTCTGGGAAACATCACAGTCTGTGAGGGCGCAAAAGTAGGTGCGGGATCGGTGGTACTGCAGGATGTACCGCCCCACACCACCGTCGCGGGAGTTCCCGCCAAGGTGGTGGGTGTACCGGATTCAGAGAACCCCGCCCTCGATATGGACCACGGAATCCCTGAATCAAAGGCGTAATGACCCGGCAAGGCACTCTGGCTCTCAGCTAAACACACCGAGCATCTAACAGCTGCCAGCTAGCCCACTGACCTTGATCACCCCTCGAGACCCTTACTCGTTATGCGTATGGGCCAGAGGGGCAGTCAACAGCCCGGGATACGAACTTCTTCTCGAAGCTTTCGCTTTGCCGCCTTGTTGCGCAGCCTGCATACGGCATCAATGTCACCCGTAATGAGTGACCCCGTCAGCGCTGATTGGCGGCTTACTGGGCTATGCCAGACTGGGGTGGTACTGACCTGACAGTTCAGTGACCGCATCCACCATGGCGGCGACGTGATCGGGATTAACGCCGGGTGTAATGCCGTGACCCAGATTGAAAATATGGCCCGTGCCCTCACCGAAGCTCTGCAGAATACCGGCGACCTCGCTGCGGATGCGTTCAGGGGAGGCAAACAACATGGACGGGTCCATATTGCCTTGCAATGCCACCTTATCGCCCACGCGTCGGCGAGCCTCTCCGATATCCGTGGTCCAGTCGAGACCGACCGCATCGGCACCACACTCGGCGATAGCCTCCAACCACTGGCCGCCACCCTTGGTAAACACGATAACCGGAACGCGCCGGCCATCGGCCTCACGTGGCAGTTGCTCAATAATTCGGGTCATGTACTGCAGGGAAAATTCACGGTAGGCCCCGTGACTCAGGGCGCCGCCCCAGGTATCAAAAATTTGTAATGCCTGGGCACCGTGGGCGACCTGGGCTCCGAGATAGCCCGCAACCGCATCGGCCAGTTTATCGAGCAAACTATGCATCACAGCGGGTTCATTGAAGGCCAGTGCCTTCACCTTGGCAAAGTCTTTGGAAGAACCCCCCTCAACCATGTAGGTCGCTAGGGTCCAGGGACTGCCGGAAAATCCGATCAGCGGTACGTCACCTTTTAGCTCGCGACGAATCAGCGCCACCGCATCCATGACATAGCCGAGCTCCGAAACAGCGCGTTCCGGTTCCAGTGCTTCGATATCCGCAGCGCCCTGTAAGGGTCGTTCGAAACCCGGGCCCTCGCCCTCGGCAAAATAGAGGCCCAGTCCCATGGCATCGGGAATGGTCAGGATATCGGAGAACAGGATGGCGGCATCCATGGCATAGCGGCGCAGAGGCTGCATAGTGACTTCGCAGGCGAGCTCGGGGTTGCTGCACAGACTCATGAAGCTGCCCGCCTGCTGGCGCGTGGCACGGTACTCGGGGAGATAACGCCCCGCCTGGCGCATCATCCACAGGGGCGTACGGTCCACAGGCTCCCGCAGCAGCGCGCGAAGAAATCGATCGTTTTTCAGGTCCGCCATAAAATCAAACGCCCAAGTAGTCGAGGATCCCCTCGGCGGCCTGACGGCCTTCCCAAATCGCCGTGACCACCAAGTCTGAGCCGCGAACCATATCACCTCCGGCGAAAATTTTGGGGTTGGCCGTCTGAAATTTAAAGGTCTGGTGCTCCGCGGCCACAACACCCTCCCAATCGTTCAAGGTCACGCCCTGCTCGGCAAACCAATCTGCGGGGCTGGGCTGGAAACCGAAGGCCATGATAATGGCGTCGGCCTGAATGACGGTCTCGCTATTGGGAACCAACTGGGGGCGCCGCCGCCCATCGGCATCGGGCTCACCCAATTCCGTCTCTACGACCTTGATGCCAATCGCTTCACCAAAATATTCCATGACTTCAACCGGCTGGCGGTTGAATAAAAACTCTACGCCCTCTTCCCGGGCATTCTCCACCTCACGCCGGGAACCGGGCATGTTGACCTCATCGCGGCGATAGACGCAGTACACCCGGTCGGCCTGCTGACGCACCGCCGTGCGCACACAGTCCATAGCCGTATCGCCTCCCCCTAAAACCACCACGGTTTTGTCAAAGAGGTCGATGAAGTTATCGGGATCCTGGGGATAACCCATTTTTTCGTTCACGTTGCCGATCAGGTAATCCAGCGCTTTGTAGACACCGGGTAGATCTTCCCCGGGAAAACGTCCTTCCATGGCCTTGTAGGTGCCCATTCCCAGGAATACGGCATCGTGTTCGGCCATCAGCGTATCGATTTCGACGTCGACACCCACCTCGGTATTGAGCCTGAACTCGATGCCCATACCCTCAAAGATTTCCCGGCGACGCTGCATCACCTGCTTTTCCAGCTTGAACTGGGGGATACCAAAGGTCAGCAGGCCGCCTATTTCGGGATAGCGGTCGTACACCACGGCCCGCACCCCGTTTCGGGCCACGATATCGGCACAGCCCAGCCCCGCTGGACCCGCTCCAATAATGGCCACTGACTTGCCGGTCGCGACAACATCACTCAGGTCCGGACGCCAGCCCATGGCCAGCGCGGTGTCGGTAATGTACTTCTCGGCATTACCTATCGTCACGGCACCAAACCCTTCATTAAGGGTGCAGGCGCCCTCACAGAGACGATCCTGGGGGCACACGCGGCCACAGACTTCGGGCAGCGTGTTGGTCTGGTGGCTCAGCTCAGCCGCCTCAAAAAGATTCCCTTCAGCAAGCAATTTAAGCCAGTCGGGAATGAAATTGTGCACCGGGCACTTCCATTCGCAATAGGGGTTGCCACAGGCCAGGCACCGGTGGGACTGCTCGGCTGCCTCTCCGCCGGTGGAGACATCATAAATTTCCACGAAGGCTTCCGTGCGGGTCTCCAGGTCCTTTTTTGGCGGATCCTGGCGCCGGACTTCGAGGAACTGGAAGTTATTGGCAAGACGATTGCTCATGGCCTTTCCTCAGTCTGTATCCCGCAAGCGCGACAATAATTTATCGAAGTCGGCCGCCTTGGGCTTCACCAGCCAGAAGCGACCCACGTAGTCCTCAAAATTCTCGATCAGCTGCCGACCCCACTCCGAGTCGGTTTCGGAAATGAACTCGCGGATGTTGTCGCGCAGATGATGTCGATACGCTTCCATCGACTCACCACTCACCCGATGTACCTCCACCAACTCACTGTTGAACCGATCGATAAAGCTTCGGTCCTGATCGAGGACGTAGGCAAATCCCCCCGTCATACCCGCGCCAAAATTGACACCCGTGGGTCCCAACACGGTGATACAGCCGCCCGTCATGTACTCGCAGCAGTGATCTCCCGCTCCCTCTATCACGGCGAAGGCGCCCGAATTCCTGACCCCAAAGCGCTCGCCCGCGACGCCGGCCGCAAAAAGCTTGCCTCCGGTTGCTCCGTACAGGCAGGTGTTGCCCACAATAGCGGTTTCCTGACTTGCGAACACCGAGTCTCTCGGGGGGTACACCACGAGTTTGCCGGCCGCCATCCCTTTGCCGACATAATCATTGCAGTCCCCCTCGAGGTACATGTGGACCCCGCCGGCATTCCACACGCCGAAACTCTGCCCGGCGGTGCCTTTCAGATAGATATTCAGTGGGGTCTGGTCAAAATCCGTATTGCCATATCGTCGCGCGATCTCTCCAGAGATGCGTGCACCCACCGACCGATCACAGTTGGTAATGTTGTAATGAAATTCACCGCCGCTGCGGGCTTCAATGGCGGGCAACATATCCGCCAACATGCGCTCGGCCATCTCGGCACGATCAAAGGGATCGTTGCTGGCAACCTCACAGAACTGGGGCTGATCTACGGCATCAGGGTCAACCCAGACAATGGGCCCCAGATCAAGCCGGGCCTGCTTGTCCGTATTCCCGGGCAGCCGCTTGAGCAGATCGGTACGGCCAATCAGATCCTCCAGACGAGCCACACCCAGTTTCGCCAACCATTCGCGCGTCTCTGTCGCGACGAAGGTGAAAAAATTGACCACGCGCTCAACATCTCCCGTGAAATGCTGTTCCCGGAGAACGGCATTCTGGGTCGCCACACCGGTGGCACAGTTATTGAGGTGGCAGATGCGCAGATACTTGCAGCCCATGGCCACCATGGGCGCGGTACCGAAACCAAAACTTTCGGCACCCAGAATAGCGGCTTTGACGACATCGAGTCCGGTTTTCATACCCCCGTCGGCCTGCACCCGGATTTTACCCCGGAGTCGATTACCCCTGAGGGTCTGGTGAACCTCGGCCAGACCCAGCTCCCACGGAGAGCCGGCATAGCGAATGGAGGTCAGCGGACTGGCCGCCGTACCCCCGTCATAGCCGGATATGGTGATGAGGTCTGCATAGGCCTTGGCCACGCCCGCCGCAATCGTACCGACGCCCGGCTCTGACACCAGTTTGACGGATACCAGGGCGGAGGGATTGACCTGCTTTAAATCGAAGATGAGCTGCGCCAGGTCCTCGATGGAGTAGATGTCATGGTGCGGCGGTGGCGATATCAGGGTAACGCCGGGGACTGAGTGCCGAAGCCGGGCAATCAGTTCGTTCACCTTTCCCCCGGGGAGCTGACCGCCCTCACCGGGCTTGGCTCCCTGGGCCACCTTGATCTGCAGCACCTCAGCATTTACGAGGTAATGCGGCGTTACACCAAAGCGTCCTGACGCGATCTGCTTGATCTTTGAAACGCGGTTGGTGCCAAAACGGCTGGGATCCTCACCCCCTTCACCACTGTTGGAGCGTGCGCCCACATGGTTCATCCCCATCGCGAGGGCTTCATGGGCCTCGGGAGACAGGGCTCCCAATGACATCCCCGCGGAATCAAAGCGCTTGAGGATGGCCTCTACGGGTTCCACCGCATCAAGATCGACGCCCTCGCCGGGCAAATCGAGCTCAAGCAGGTCCCGCAAAGCGGCCACGGGCCGATCATTGCAGTGCTGGGCGTAACGTTGGTAGTCCGCGTAGTCACCACTGGCCACCGCCTGCTGCAGGGTCATCACGACGTCGGGATTGAACGCGTGATACTCGCCCCCGTGCACATACTTGAGCAGCCCGCCCTGATCGAGGGTCTTGCGCCGGGATCGGGCGCGCGTGGCGACCTGCCAGAGATCTCTTTCCAGCTCCTCAAAGCCGGCACCGGCAATACGGGAGGCCACTCCGGTGAAACAGGCGTCCACCACCTCGCAATCGAGTCCCACCGCTTCGAACAGCTGGGCACCACGATAGGAGTTAACCGCCGAAATGCCCATTTTGGACATGATTTTCAGCAGCCCTTTATTGATGCCCTTCCGGTAGTTCTTGTAGCAACGCGTTGGGTCGCCCAGCAGTTCGCCGGTGCGCAACTGGTCCTCAAGAATGCTGTAGGCCAGATACGGATAAACCGCCGTGGCGCCGAAACCCAACAGACAGGCAAAATGGTGTGAATCCCGTGCACTGCCGCTCTCTATAATAAGGTTGGCATCTGCGCG
>JAKMEU010000260.1 GCA_022425845.1 Luminiphilus sp.
GGAGGCTTCGAGGGCAATCTGCGCAGGAACCAGTTCTTCGGGATCATCTGCATTTCTGGCCATAAGAACCTGACCTGAATCGGCATCCACCAATCGCCCATCTGCATCGACCTCAAAAATGACTTTGGATGAAAATGTCTGCTCAGAGGCATCATCTTCGGAGCGGGTAATGAACTCGGACTCGTCAAGTTCGATCGTGATTTCTCCGAAGGCCTCTGGATCACCTTCATCATTCTCGATCGAAATTTTTTCCACGCCTTCAAACTGCTTGGCCACATCATCGACAGGAACCTGCTCAAAAAAACTTAAGCTTATGATTTGTCGAATCGTGTCCTTCGTGGGAGCGCCATTTTCGGTAAATTCTATGGTGACCGAGTCAGCCAGCGGATTACCATTCTCGTCGGCGAGATCGACCCTGTAGGCTCGGCCCGCCAGCTTGGTGAACGTTGCGAAGACCTTAAAATCATTGCCATTTTCGTCATAGACTGTGAATTCGATTCGATCTGTCTCCGGCGCCGTGGATGGGGGGAACTGTGTTCCCTCCGCGGCGGACAGGTTAAGCGTCCCCCGAAACAGGACCTCGGTGCTGGCCTGGGCTTCGCTAATCAATCTATCTCGCAGGTTGATGTCCTGTAGGTTGCCATCATCGTCTAA
The DNA here is from genome assembly GCA_022425845.1 of Luminiphilus sp. GTDB lineage: Bacteria > Pseudomonadota > Gammaproteobacteria > Pseudomonadales > Halieaceae > Luminiphilus. Next base: position 655 of record JAKMEU010000260.1, read on the forward strand.
TTTAGCGACACGCAGTCCGGTACCCGGATCAACCAAATAGCCGTCGCTGTCCAACTCGAACTCCCCGGCACGGGTGTAGTACTCGTCATCGCCATCACGAAGTATGAACAAACCGTTACCGCTGATCGCGAGGTCGGTGTCCTCTCCTGTCTCGGCGAGTTCTCCATCGGCAAATCGCACTTTGGTGCCCCCTACCGCTACGCCCTGCCCGGTCTGGATTTGACTGCCCGTCTCGTCAGAATTTCCAGAATCATTGCCCCCGGTCAATTCACGATAAAACACATCGTTGGCCTTGTAGCCCGTTGTATTCAGATTGGCGACATTATTGCTAAGGTTATCGAGCCCCTTGGTGAATGCGTTCAGGCCAGACATGGCTTTATATAGCGTACCCAAAAGATCAGACATGGCTAGCCTCCTGCGCCCAGATCAATGACGGTGCTGACCTGTGTTGGGCTGGCACGCAGCAGCGAGCCATTCTGTTGGGAAATGGTCAACTGGGGTTGCCCGTTGACAAGGCTCATGGCAATCACGGTGCCTGATGCAGTGCCCTGTTCCAGGTTCACGTTAACGGTTTTTCCGAGCAGTCCTATAGACTGGGATAGACTGCTGACGTCGAGCAAAGCTGTAGTCGTCTCGCTGGTTCGGTTGGCGATCTCAACCGATGAGAACTGCGCAAGCTGCGCCAGGAACTCCCGATTGTCTACGGGCTCCAATGGGTCCTGGTAGTTGAGTTGGGTCAGGAAAATCTGCAGGAAATCTTCCAATCCAACAGAAGCCTGGGCTGCTGCCACCTGAACATTGCCTACTGCGCCGATGGAATCTATTGCCATTTGCCACCTCCAAGTAATTCATTGACATGGTGAATCTGTTTGCCATTAACCATGATTCTGGCCAACGACTTGCCGCTGCCCTGAAGCAGATGCCCCAGGTCCTTTACCCAGTGAAAAAGCTCGCTTGCATACTTTTGTTTAAAGTCCCGGACCCAAAGCGTCATTTCATCACCCCGCGTGGTAACGCTTACGTTGAACTCACTGAAGCGAAGACGGTTCATGAGATGCTCAACCGACGGTGCTGCGGACGTTTGGGGCGGTGCTGCTTTAGGCACCTGTGAAGAAACGGGCGTTGTCAGCGGCGAGCCCACTGATGGCGCCGCCGGGCTGACTGGCGCATTAAAAGCAGTCGAAGTTGGCGGCATATTTCCAGCTGGCAGGTCGTGTTTGCCTGCAGCCAACAAAACGCCTTGCAGTTGAGCGATCGCTTGATGCCGTGCCACGTCAAATGGCTGAGGCTCATGCCGCCGGGTATCGTTTTGCGCTTCATCGGGCCGAGGCAGATCATCTCCCTGATGTTGCCGCAAGCTGTCATCCTGCAGCGCAAATGCCGCATCCTCCAGCTGTGCCAGCCAATCATCGCGATTGCCGGCAGGCGTTGCGCTCTTGCCCTCTGGTTTTTGGGGAGGCATCATGGAAACAATGGTGTCGTCAGGCATATGCAATCCTCAGCCGGGTCCAGTAGAAAGTGGTGGATGGGAGTGAGTCCAATTACGGGCGGCAAACAAATCGTTTAGCTCGGTCATCTCTCGAACAACGTGGGCTGTTTGAGAAGCCGCTTGTGCGGCATCAAACTTATCCCGAGCGTGCTGCATGCGGCTCTTGGCTGACAGCAAACGTTTCTTAAGCTGTCTTAGCTTCATTTGATTCTCTTGTATCTGCTGCCCGAAACCTGTCTTCTGCTTTTCCAGTTCTGCTGCGATAGCCAGAATATTCGTGTACCCATAGGCCGAACTCAGCAAGTCCGATTGCGCCTCGGTACTTAGCAAGTCATTAACATCAGATTCGAGCTTGCTTTTCACTGCCTCCAGTTCTTGGATGTAGCGACGACTTTCCTCAGTTTCAGCCTCTAGTTTTAAATATTCCCACCGGTATCGCTTCAAAACGCGGCCGTAAGGATTGACAAGCCGACTCATGCGCGCAGTTCCCTAACAGGTCGTTGATGGCGCCGAGGCCTGCTGGATGTACCTGTAGAATCAGTGTGCAAAAATTCCTTGAGCTCATTAAGTACGTTAGACGGATCCGCGGTCACGCTTGCCGACTGGCTGAACAAGGACTGAATACGCGGTAAAATATCGACGGCCCTGTCAAGGTCTGGGTTGTTGCCCCTTTGGTAGATGCCCATTTCAATAATGTCTTTGCTTTCCTGATGCAGGCTGAGCAAGCGCTTCAGGTCTGCGATAGCGTTGGCGTGGGACTCATCAATGAGATCACCCAGGAGCCGACTTGCACTCTGTAATATATCAACGGCGGGTAGCCAGTTTTGGTTGGCAAGACGTCTCGATAACACAATATGACCATCCAGTATGGCCCGAAGGTTGTCCGTAACGGGTTCGTTAAAGTCATCACCCTCTACAAGTACAGTATAAAATCCGGTAATCGAGCCCCCCGTGGCGAAATTGCCAGCGCGCTCCAATAACTTGGGCAACATCGAAAAAGAGGATGGGGTATACCCTCTAGATGTGGGCGGTTCGCCTACCGCAAGACCAATTTCCCGCTGCGCCATGGCAAAGCGCGTTAAAGAATCCATCGCCAACATGACATCCGAACCCTGGTTGCGGAAATACTCCGCTACCGCAGTCGCAGCGAATGCCGCCCGCGTACGAACCAGCGCCGGCTGATCAGCACCCGCCACGATGACAATGGATTTTTTAAGGCCCGCTTCGCCGAGGTTTTTGTGAATAAAATCCAAAACCTCACGACCCCGCTCCCCGATCAAGGCGATAACGTTAACCTGCGCCCGGCTGTTCTCGGCGATCATTCCAAGGAGCGTACTCTTGCCCACGCCACTACCTGCGAAAATTCCCATGCGCTGGCCCTTGCCCACGGTCAGGCAGCTGTCAATCACGCCCACGCCTGTCACAAGCAGCTCATCGATGGGTTGGCGGGTCAAATGGTTAATGGGTTCCGGGTGGAGCGGGTAATACTCAACGGGTTCAGTTGCCCCCAAATCATCCACGGGCTGACCAAAAGCATCTAAAACCCTGCCCAAAAGATCTGGTCCCACGGGCATTTTTGCAGACTCATTGGTTGCGGTTATCTCAGACCCCACATGAACACCGTGCAAGGTGTCATAAGGCATCAGAATGACCCGTCCATCGCGAAAACCAACCACCTCGGCGCTCACGGGCCGTCGGGTATGCGGGGGATAAATCTGACAAATTTCGCCAAGGAAAACATCCGGGCCATTGGATTCCACAGCCATGCCAAAGTACTGGGTCACCTTGCCCACACGCGGGACGATCTCGCACTTGCTCACTGCGCGCCGTACCTGATTAATCATGGAAGTGCCTGCATCGCCCGTCATGCGTCCTGAGCCCCCTCCTTGATTGATTGGGCGATTGCATCCCGGAGTCTTTGCAGCTGGGTTTCCAAACGGGCGTCCCATACACCCGCATCGGTTTCAATGAGACAGCCGCCCACCGTAACCCGGGGGTCTGCAACATAATCGATATCAGACAGAATCGCGCCGTCCTGGGAGGCCTCGGCGTGTCGCTCCATAATCGACAGGTCACTGGCAGAGAGGTGTACCGTCATTTTTTGCGCATCACGCACGCCGCGCAGAGCTTTGGTCACCACTGCACGAGTAAAAGCAGGATCGCCAAATTGCTCACCGACAATTCGAGTCAACGAGGCGAATGCAATTTCCAGCGCCAATTCGTCGACCTGTTGCAGGTGCGCCTGTAGGTTCTCCTCAAAAAGCCGCCGCATTTTTTGCACTTCATTCGCTATGCTCTGCTCAGTAGCTTTTAATTCCTCCTGGGCTTGCAGCAAACCGGCCTCGTAGGCAGATTTTTTTTCCTCATCAGTCCGCGACTTCAGTTGCTGTTCCAGTGCTACAGCTTTGTCCGCCAGCTCAGCGCAATCCTGCAGCAGCTCCTCCCGCTCCTCCTCCAGTTGAACAATGCGTTGTTTCTGAATAACTGACAGGTCACGAAGTCGCTCAAATTCTCCAGCCCCGGATGGCTTCTTGGAAATATCATCTCGCGAGCTGTCAGTAACGGGATCAGGCTCTTGAGCGGCGGAAACCG
>JAKMEU010000301.1 GCA_022425845.1 Luminiphilus sp.
AAACACTGTTCGCCGATGTCATCGTCGAGGGCGGCTATAGCGGCCGCAACGCAAGGGACTTGGCGACGGGCTATCTGGCCCTGATTGATGGTCTGTGGCTGGGTCTTTTGGTCGCGCCCAGGGATCTCAACAAAACGCGGGCAAAAACAGTGGCTAAAGCGTACCTGCAGCAGGCCTTCCCAAAGCACGTCACCTGAAACAGAGCGCAGCACGTTGACCCCGCCATCGTGATCGGGGACCCCTAACGCTGGATTTTTCCCGGTGGGATATAGTCGAAAATAAAGTTAATCCGACCCTCACTCCCCTTGTTCATCACGCTGTGGCGCTTCTGGTTATTGATTTCATACACGCTGCCCACCTGCATACGCTGGGGTCGTCCATCGATCATAAAGCGAACCCTGGCGTTGGTGTAAATGGGAATATGAATTCGGTGCCCGTAGTGGAAAGACGGGTGCTTGTCGTGATGAGGCTTGATCACTCCGCCCGCCGACAGGCGCGCGGCCATGGCGCGGATGATCGTACCCCCAGGGGGATAGTGGTCACCCAGTATCTGGTGCATGAGGGGAACGGCTTCTTCGGCAAGCAGGTCCCAACCCGCGTCGCGGGAAACCTCGATGTTGGGCCAACCCTGGCCATCGGTAAAACACAGGACTACCGATTGGGTGTGCTCATGAACTTCGTATTCCAACTGACGATATTGGTTTCCCAGCCACGCCTCTTCAGGCAGGCCCAGAATTTTGTCCCGCAACGGGTCAATGTTATAAGAACCGAGGTCTTTTATGGGTACATCAATGTCCATGACGGCCGCTACATACGGATTTGACCCCGGATCATGGCGGCTATTGGGACACCGATCAAGACCGCTGGCCGGGAGCTGACCGGTCCCTATGGGCGTTGAGGAGAGTTGAACGTGCTACGGCAATTATTCGCGGTAATCGCAGGGGTTCTGATGGCGCAGGTTGCTGTGGGGGAACCCCTCGCCCTGGTTCCCGACGCTTTAATCGACGGTGTCAGCGACACATTGCAGCGCGATCACGCCGTTATCGTTGAGGGGGAACGCATCGTCGCCGTGGTCCCCACCGGCGACCTGCCGGTCGACATAGAGCGCCTGGAACTGTCCGGCCTTACCCTGATGCCGGGCCTGATCAACGGCCACGAGCACCCTCTGATTTACGGCGATGACTACCAGAACGCGCACCTTTCGGGCTCTTCGGCTTACAAGGCACTGCTTGGCCTCGCCGCGCTCCAGGGCATGCTGCATCATGGCTGGACCACCGTTCGGGTCATGGGCGATGCCGATGTGTTCTTTGCCAATCAGGATATTGCCCGGTCGATTCGAGAGGGTGTGCATGAGGGTCCGCGGCTGACGGGTGCAGCCCACTATCTGTCGATCACAGGTGGCGGGGGTGATGTGAACTACCTGTCACCCGAGCAGTCCGTTGTCAGCGACGGCTACATCGTCGATGGCAGCGACGAGGTTCGGCGCGCCATTCGTCGAGAGATCAAATACGGCTCAGACTGGATCAAGATACTGGTAACAGGCGCCTTCCATTCGGTGGGCGACAATCCGATGAATGTTGCCTTCAGCCCGGACGAGCTGGCGGAAGCGGTAGCCGAGGCGAGTCGACACAACGTGCCCGTGGCCGCCCATGCCCACGCTACGGCAGGGATTAACCAGGCCATCCTCGCGGGGGTTCGCTCGATTGAACACGGCACTTACCTCGATGACCGATCCATTGAGTTGATGGTCGAGCACGGCACATTCTATGTCCCCACGATCTATGTCGGTGACTTTTACGCAGGCAGTGATTTGCTGCTGGCTCAGGACAAAAACGACGACGTGTACCTGGACTACCGTGACGAGTGGCTGCGCCGCATCGGAAAAGCACACCGAGCCGGTGTCAAAATTGTGGCCGGCTCCGATCTGGGGGGCTACAACATGGACCCCCGGGCCTACGCACGGGAGATCGCCGTCTTCGAAGAGGCCGGGCTGTCACCCATGGCCGCCATCAAGACGGCAACATCGGTCGCGGCAGAAATGCTCAGCTGGCAGGACAGGGTGGGCACCATCCGGGCGGGTCTGCTGGCTGACCTGATTGCCCTACCGGGCAACCCTCTCTCGGATCTTTCGCTACTGGAAAACCCATCCTTCGTTATGAAAGGCGGCGCGGTGATCCGTCAGAGTCCAGCCGCCGACACCGAGTGATTGAGTCTGCGACGGCCGGCACTA
>JAKMEU010000333.1 GCA_022425845.1 Luminiphilus sp.
AATTGGCTCAAGGGGCTTGAGTCGAACACAACCTGCTGCCGGAGTCTGCGCGCCATGAAACTAGATTACAGTCGGCTTGATCCCGAGTTGCTACCCGCCCTTGAAGCGTTTCCCGAGCTTGAGATCTCCCGCGACAACATAGATGAAGTTCGCGCCCTGATAGCGGCGACGCCCAAGCCACCTCCTCCTGAAGGACTGTTCCAGCGGGTTGAAGAAGTTTCTTCACCCGATGGCAAAGTGCCCGTGCATGTTTATCGCAAGAGTGAGCGGGCAGGGCAGGCCGGGCTGTTGTGGATACACGGCGGCGGCTATGTGATGGGAACGCCCGATGATCAGCGCTCAATGACCATTGCCGATCACTGCGACATCACGGTGTTCTCTGTGGATTATCGGCTGGCACCGGAACATCCATTTCCCGCGGCGCTGGATGATTGTTACAGCACGCTGTGTTGGATTATGGATCAAGCCGAGCGTTTGGGAATTGATAGAAATCGTGTGGCGATCGGTGGTGCCAGCGCGGGGGGCGGTCTGGCAGCCGGGCTGGCCCTCAGGAATCGTGACGCCGCCAATCACCCCTTGCGGCTACAACTTCTGGTTTACCCGATGATCGATAATCTCCATGCCACCGAGACGGGCCAGATCGAGAACCATCCAATCTGGACACGCAGTGCCTCCTTCAGTGCCTGGGAAATGTATCTGGATGGGGAGCCCGGCCCCGCTGCTTCGCCGTATGCCGCGGCCACCCGGGCTGCTGACGTATCCGGACTCCCGCCGACCTATATCAATGTCGGCGTTGAAGATTTGTTCCGGGATGAGGTCATTGATTACGGTCGGAGACTGATGGCGGCCGGCATACCCTGCGAACTTGCGCTCTTTCCCGGTATGTACCATGCCGGCGAAGTGTTTACGCCCGATGCCGCGATCAGTCAGCGCCTCAACCGCAGCCTGCTGGCGGCGGTGACCGATGCACTGCGATGATCGGCCTCCTGCCTGCAGGCCACCGGCGTTTATCAGCCTAAGCTCAGGGGGTTTCCCCTGATGGGACGGTGGCACCCTGCAGCTGATCAACGACTCTCACAAGCGCCGCGGCGATGACGTCGGGCACCTCTTCCTGCAGGAAGTGGCCGGCCTGGGTTTCTGTCACCGGCGCGTCCGGAAAGAAGGCCGCCATTGCGGGTAGGCCTTTGGCGAGGATGGGGTCGTTCATGCCCCAGATAATTTCGGCGGGAATATCGAGGCTGCGCACATAGCTTTCGACCCTGCGCTGCCCGGGTACGCTGGGGTGATCAACACCATCAGGCACCATCCGCATTAGGGCGAGGGGTGCTTTGGCGTTACCGCTGTCCAAAACGGGCTTGCCGTACAGTTCCTGAATGCTCGGGGGTATTGAGTTGGGGTCACCCTGCACATTGGGTAGCGATTCAAAGATGGATGTAATGACGTTGATCATCAGTTCCCCGATAATCGGCGTGCGCACGGCGGCGTGTGCTTTGGAGAGCTCCATGGGTCCGGTGGGCGCTGTGAAGCCGGTGTTCAACAGCACGGCTCCCCGCAGTAGGTTGGGTGACGCCGCCAGGGCGCCCATGCCGATCGGTCCCCCCCAGTCCTGTCCCACATAAACCAATTCTTCCAGTTGCAATTGGCTCAGTACGCCATTAATCCAGCGCACATGGTTATCGAGGGTGTGCTCGCTGACCGGTACTTTGCTGGAAAACCCCAGGCCCACCAGGGTAGGCATGATCAATCTCACCCGATCCGTGGGTAACGCCTGTGCGACCTTGCGGTAGAGAAAGCCCGAGGTAGGATTGCCGTGCTGTAAAAAAATGGGATAGCCAGTGCCCACCTCCAGCACATGAATTTTGATGCCGGGTTCCACCTCGACAAAATAGCTCTTGTACTTAGGGGACAGATGCTGACTTGCGTACTCCGGTAACGGGAAGGCTTCGAACGTACCCGAATCGAGGGTCACCGTTCCGCTGCCTGCTGGAGTCACCCGCTCTCCCTCGGCCAGAAGAAACACTGCCAGCAGTGCAGCTGCGATGAGCAAAATCAGGAAGATCTGGCGTGTGCGTTTCATAGGGCGACAATTCCCGGGACTAATGGGTTTCGCAAACTTATACGCGCCAGCGCTAAAAAACCATCGGCGCAGCGCTATGCTAAAGCTCCAAGACCCGCAGATTCAATAGGCGCCAGAGGAACGCCGCTCTAAGTTACTGCGAACTGGGGTGAGGCTAGTCCGTGCTCGCCCGGAATTCACTCATGGCATCAGAGAGCGCTGTCCAGGCGAAATCTGCGAGGCTCTGGTCTACAAACATTGAAAAAACTGGCGTATCCCGCCATAGATGATGGGCGACAATGACTGAAATATGTGCCATTTGGGTTTGGGCCACCTGTCCCAGTGCAAATGCGTTTTCACGCAGGTCGACCCCGCACAGCTTAGCCATCATGTCGGCCTTCGGTCCCCCCGCAAGGACAAGCCAGGCATGGCTGTGCTGATTGTAAAGTGGCCACGCTTCTGTAGCGACAGCCGCCGACGGCGGCGCGGCGGCGCTGGCGTCGGCGTCGGGCTCAAGAAGCCAGAACTCCCGCGTGCTCAATGCCATCAACAGCCGCCCATTGGAGATGTTTTCAATCGTATTGGGTTGCAGGTCGGTGGGCATTGACTGGGTTCGTAGCCAATCTGCAGCACCCGGGCCCCGAACGCCAGAGCGTAACGCGAGACTCAAGTCGTGCAGGGCAAGCGTTTTACCCGTCATGGGGGCGGGGACTTGCGCTGCCCCAACGGGACTGGCGAGACCTGATGTCATAGTGCCTGCCTCTCGTTTTGGGGGTCATAGAATGGGAGTGCGACCACGGTCGCCTGCACGCACACCGCGTCGTCGGTTCGAATGGTGATGTCACAACCGGGCAGGGCATCGTCGGGGTGAACATAGGCCAGGCCCACGATTTGGTTCAGCGTGGCTGAAACCTCGCAGGAGGTCACATTACCCACAATGTCACCGCTGCGAATGACCAGGTGCCCCTCTTTTGGTTGCGGCGCGTGAACAGACAACGAAAAGCCAACCAGCTGTCGCTTCAGGGGTTGGGCCATGAGGATCTCAACAGAGCGCCGACCGACAAAAAAGGGCTTTTTGCGGCTGATGGCCCACTCTAGGCCAACCTCTCCCGGGTGGCTCATGCCATCCGTGTCTTGCCCGACAATGATGTGACCTTTCTCCAGGCGCAACAGGCGCTGGGTTTCAACGCCGAAGGGTTTGATGTCAAAGGCCGCCCCTGCCGATAGCAGGCGATCCCAGAGTGATTGCGCCATCAGGCTGGGTACATGCAGCTCGTAACCAAGCTCGCCAACAAAGCCAACACGCATGATTCGGACCGGTATCCCGCCAACACAGGCCTCCCTGCAGGCCAGGTAGGGGAACGCCTCTGCTGACAGGTCAAGGTCGCATCCCGCACTTTCGAGCACGTCTCGTGATCGGGGCCCGGCGACATTCACCGCCGAGTAGGCAGAGGTCACCTGTGCAATGTCAACGCTGAGGCGCCACTGCGCGTTCCAGCGCAACATGTCACGGTATACCCGGTCCACGCCCGTGGTCGTGGCTGTGACATAAAAATGTTCGTCCGCCAGCCGTGCGGCCACCCCATCATCAACGACCACCCCCTGTTCGCTGGTGAGAACGGCATAGCGTGTCTTACCCACCGGCTGTTTCAGAAAACCGTAGGTGTAGATGCGATTGAGGAACTCCGCTGCATCCGGCCCGCGAAGGTCGATCCCACCCAATGTGCTGACATCAATGATGCCAACCCCGGTGCGAACGGCTTGTGCCTCCGCGGCAATGCAGGCCGTGCGCTGCGAGGGTTTTCCATAGAAGGCGGGGCGACGCCAGCTACCGGCCGGAATCATGTGTGCGCCCAACGCCCGATGCCGACTATCCAACGGCGTTTTACGCACGGGGTGGAAGCGCCGGCCGGCAAGCAGACCCAGAGGTTCCGGCTTGACGGGTGGACGTGCGGTCGTTACGCCCGTTTCGCTGACGGTCCGGTCCGTGGCTTGAGCGATCAGGCGCGCTGTGGTGAGCGCCGAATGACGGCCCTGTGAAGGGCCCATGCCAACGGTGGAGTAGCGTTTGACCAGCTGAATATCCCGGTAACCAAGGCGTGCGCTGTTGATGATGTCCTTGACCTGCAAGTCCTCATCAAAGTCGACGAACTCCCGTCCCCTGGGGTGCTTGAAAATGGGCCACGGATGATTGACCCGGAGCGCACATTCGACAGCCTCATCGTCATCCGCGGGCCGTGACAAGGCACGAAGGGCCTGACGGCCAGCGTTTCGACCATCGGCACACACTGCCTCGAGGGTATGAATGCTGTTGACACCGCCGGCCAGCAGCATGCCCTCAGGGAGTTGGGTCAAGGCAAATGCTGCTTTCTCATCAACGTACTCGAGTTTCGCGCCACCGTGACAGGCCAGCTGATAGGCGGGCATCAGCCCAGCTGACATTGCCAATAGCTGGCATTCGATCCTGGCTGTCAGTGCGCCCACCTGTCCGGCTGTCTCGATGTTGTAAACGTCGACGCTGCCCAGGCGCAGTCCCGAGGCATCCTCATGGGCTTCATAAACGGTGGCATTGAAATAGCAGGTGACGCCGCGTTCGGCCAGCGCTGCTGCGAGTGCCGGATTATCCGTAGCGGGTCGCATATCAACCACCGCTGCCAGCGTGAGTCCGGCATCGATTGCCGTGAGGGCCGTCAGGTAAGCATCATCATTGCCTGCCAGCACCACAGCGGGCCCTTCAGGGCAGACCCCGTGGTGCAACAGCAGGCGCTCCAGCGCACTGCATAACACAATGCCCGGCACATCATTGTTGCGGAATACAACGGGTTGCTCACTACTGCCCGTGGCGAGGATACAGGTGTTCGCTCGGACCTTGAGCAGGCGTTCGCCCTGAAACACAGGCAGGTAGTGGTCGCTGAACCAGGCGTTGCAGGTCGCTCCGGAAAGAACCCGTATGTTGGCGGCCGCCGCCAGGCTCGAGCGCAGCTGTGCCAGCATGTGTTCGCGGGTGACATCTTCAAGGCCGAAGCGGTGGTAGGTCAGTGCGCCGCCTGTGTACGGATTTTCGTCAATCAGCAGGACCTCTGCGCCCCCCGCGGCGGCGGTCAGCGCCGCGCTGATGCCCGCCGGACCCGCGCCAACAACAGCGACATCGCAGAAAAGATACTGCTTGTCGCTGTAGCGCGGTTTGACCCGGAGGTTAGCGACGCCGAGGCCGGCAGTTTTGCGGATAAACGCTTCCCAGTAACGCCAGATACCCCGGGGTTTAAAGAACGCACGATAATAAAACCCAACCGGCAAAAAACGCCCCAGGCGATCGAGTAGGGCATAGCGATCCGCTCTGAGGGAACCGAGAAAATTCTGTCCCGATACGATCTCCTGGTCCTGCGCATCGAGATCTTCCGCCAGTTGGTTGGGTGCGCGGGGTGTCTGCACCAGGGTATTGGCGTCGTGTCCGGCGAGGGAGAGTGGGCCGCGAGGTCGATGGTATTTGAAAGAGCGGGAAATCAACCAGCGATCCTCGCCCAGCAGTGCCGAAACGACACTGTCGCCGCGATAGCCGCGAATAAGTTCGCCGTCAAATTCGAACTCAACGGGACTGTCCCGGTCGATCAGTTGACCGTAGGGGGCATCGAGGCGTCTCGGGCTCACGACGGGCTGCCCTCGTCCTGGAAGTCCACGCGCCCGGTAAATAGCGTGGCGGGATCGTAGGTGCGGAGAATGACATCGCTGCCGTTATGGCGTTCCGCTATGAACCAATAGCTACTGGGCGTGTGCTGCCACCACTCCCTGACGACACCCAGGTCATTGTCTTCATAAAAGACGTACTTTGCCCACTCGAGATCGGAGCACTGTTGTGGATCAGGCATAACCTGGACCTGGCCACCGTAGGTGAATTCGCTGATATTGCGGGGCCCGTTGAGAGGGCATTCCATCATCTTCATGTCTGACCTCCTAGTGGCTGGCCGCCGTGGCACCCATCTCATTGACCTGCTGGAAGCGATCGAAGCGCTCGAGGGCGAAGGGTTGAATAAGTTCGGGAACCTGCCCGCCGCTGGCCACCAGTTGCGCCATGGTTTGACCGCAGATGGGCGTTGCCTTGAAGCCCCAGGTGCCCCATCCGGCATCCAGGTAGTAATTTTCAAGAGGACTCACGCCCATGATCGGGCTGTAGTCCGTGGTCATATCGGTGATACCGGCCCACTGCCGCAACAGCCGCATTTCGCTGAGGAACGGAAACATATCCACTGCGCTGGCAATCAGGCTTTCCTTCAAGGGTAACGAGGCCCTGCTGCTGTAAAGGGGGTAGGGGTCTGAGCCACCCCCGATGACGATTTCGCCTCGCCCCGTTTGTTGCACATAGCAGTGCAGCGCCGAGGAACTGACCAGCGGGTTGAGGAAGGGCTTAACAGGGAGGGTTACCATGGCCTGAAGGGGGTAGGCGACCAGGGGCAGTTCGAAACCCGCTTTTCGCGCCAGGATGGCGCTATGTCCTGCCACGGCCTGAATGACGGTGTGGCAGCCTACGGTTCCCCTGTTGGTTGTGACACCGGTTACGCGACCCGCCGCCTGGTTGATCCCCGTGACTTCAGTGAGCTGGTGTAGCTCGACGCCGCGCTGGGTCGCTCCCCGGGCATACCCCCAAGCCACCGCATCATGTCGGGCGGTCGCGCCATCCTTGTGCCAGAGGCCTGCCAGTACGGGCAGTTCCGCGGGATCCAGGTTCAGGCAGGGCACCAGTTCGGCGATGGACTTTCGGTCGATGAGTTCGGTGCGACCCCCGAAGTGTCGGTTAACCTCGGCCCGCTGGCGAAACGCACGCACTGTGGCGTCGGTATGGGCCAGGGTCAGTTGGCCCCGCTGGGAATACATAATATTGAAGTCGAATTCGTTGGCGAGGCCCTCAAAGAGCTTGACCGAAGCGCTGTAAAATCGAACGCCCTCGGGGGTCAGGTAATTCGAGCGGATGACGGCAGTATTTCGCGCTGTGTTGCCCCCACCCAAATAGGCTTTTTCCAATACCGCGACGTTGGTAATGCCGTGGTGCTTTGCCAGGTAGTAGGCAGTAGCAACCCCATGCCCACCGCCACCAATGATCACCACATCGTAGTGATCTTTAAGTTCGGTGGGTCCGGGCAGGTCCGGCTGCCGTTCATAGGGGTAATCATCTCCCCGACCGTATTTGAGAAGACCTAGCGGCATGGGCGGCCCTCGTTGCTGCAGGCGGGATAGCTATTGGTTTCCTGCAGCAATTCGTTTGCAACCCGCAGTGAGATGGAGCAGGTCATTCGCTGCGCCTTAACAGCGGGAAAACACCCCACAGGGATGGCAGCAATAACAGCGAGACCGGTACGGCGGTTACGACGATAAAGTTTTGAAGTTTACCGACACCACCCTCTGGGCCGCCCACTAAAACCATGGCGGTTATGCCCAGGGTTAAACCCCAAAACAAACGCAGTGAGCGTGGCGGGTTGTCGTGCCCTGCCGATACGACAGAGAGGCTGTAGGTCATGGAGTCACCTGTGGTGGCAACGAAGAGGGCGGTGAGAATCAGGAATAGGAACGAGACAATCGTATTGAGCGGCATCGCCTGGGTAATAGCCAGTAGCACCGCCGGGAGGTTAAAACCTTCAAAGGGTCCGGTTATGACCCCGGGGTTCTCTGCCTCTAAGCCCAAACCGGTACCCCCAAGGATGGAAAACCAGGCCATGGTTATGATGGGTGCGACGATGGACATCAGCACGATGATTTCCCGTGCACTGCGCCCCCGACTGATGCGGGCAATAAAAATAGCCATCATTGGACCGTAGCCAATGAACCAACCCCAGAAAAAAATGGTCCAGTAGGCGAGCCAGCCGGGCTCATCGAATAAACCTGCGTCGCCTCGGTAAAGAGCCTGCTGTCCAAACCATTGAAGGTGACTCAGCAAGCCTTCAAAAAAAGCCTGAAAAATAAAAGCAGTGGGCCCAACGACCAGCAAAAATAGCAGCAGTGCACCTCCGAGTATGACATTGAGCCGGCTGAGGATTTGAATGCCCCGGTGCATGCCGCTGACGGCTGAGGTCAGGTAGATCAACATAAGGCCGGCGATCGTTACGAGCTGAATTGTCGTGGTGTCAGAGGTCCCATAAAGCGTGCTGAGCCCGTAACTAATTTGCAGTCCCAGAAAGCCAATGGGACCAACCGTACCGGCGAAAACTGCAAGAATAGAGACGACATCGGCAACATCGCCTATGGGCCCCCGAACCCCTTTTTCACCGAGCAGGGGGTAAAGCAGCGTTCGTGGTGCGAGGGGTAAGCCGCGGTCGTAATGCAGGCGCATCAGTATGATTGCCGTCAGGCTGCCCAGTATGGACCAGGCCAAAAACCCCCAGTGCAAGAACGACTGAGCAAGGGCCAGGGGCACGGCCTCTTGAGAGCTCGACGTAACGTGACTGAACAGTGGTGGCACGCTGACAAAATGCGCCACCGGCTCGGCCGCGGCCCAGAAAACTCCCCCACCGGCCAG
>JAKMEU010000352.1 GCA_022425845.1 Luminiphilus sp.
AGGTAGTCCAGCAGGCATCCCGCTGCTGCGATGGCCAGGTTGAATTCATCACACCCGAATCCACGCAGATCCTGGGTCTGGAATTGCGTGTTGAGCGCACGTCGTGCAGCGGTGGTATCGAAATGCCAGGCGGGCTGGAAACGAACCCCGGCGCGTCCCGCAAGCTCCTCATGTGCGCTGCCCTCGGCAACCAGGATCTCGGCGGGGGCGAGCCGCTCAAGCTCGGCGAGTACGGCGTCACCTGTACTTACTTCCGTGACAAGGAATCGGCCGCTGGAAATGTCGACCCAGGCCATTCCGGTCTGGCCTCCCTGGCTGAACATGGCCAGTAGTAATGCATCGCTGCGTGCGTCGAGCAGTGATTCGTCCGAGAGGGTGCCTGGCGTCACGATGCGGACAACCCGTCGCTCCACCGGGCCCTTTGTCGTTGCCGGGTCGCCTATCTGTTCGGCTATCGCGACGGCGCGGCCTGACCGAACGAGCCTTGCGAGATAATTCTCGGCGGCGTGGAAGGGCACCCCGGCCATGGGGATGGGCTCCCCCGCCGACTTGCCCCGGGCCGTCAGGGTGATATCGAGGATCTCTGACGCGACTTGGGCGTCGTCGTAAAAAAGCTCGTAAAAGTCGCCCATTCGATAAAACAGCAACTCGCCGGGGTGCTCCCGTTTGATTGCCAAATACTGTTGCATCATCGGTGTATGGGGTGGGCTGTCTGGCACAGTTTCGATACGGTCACGTTGGGATTGTTAGGCGTAGTGTCGCATTCTACGGCCAATGGTGGCGGGAGGCGATCAATCATCGGTAACTTAACCCCCGGTAGGGTGCTGCGTGCAGCCAGGTGGAACTGGGCTCCGGGTCTGTCGTAATTGACGACATGTGTAGGATGGCGATGGTTCCCGTGCGCATTTGAATGACTAAACTGGGTTGCATCTGAGAGCAAAAACACTGAATATACGTACAGTAGTTCAAATCCCAAGCCCAAGCCGAGGAAAAACCTATGGATCCCAACAAACAGAAGGCCCTTGACGCCGCTCTAGCTCAAATTGAACGGCAGTTTGGTAAAGGAACGGTCATGCGCATGGGTGATCAGGAGCGCGTCGCGATCCCCTCCATCTCCACCGGTTCCCTGGGGCTGGACATCGCCCTCGGTATTGGCGGCCTGCCCAAGGGGCGTATTGTTGAGATATACGGTCCCGAATCCTCCGGTAAAACCACCATGACCCTGCAGGTCATTGCGGAGGCGCAGAAGAAGGGCGGGACGGCGGCTTTTATCGATGCCGAGCACGCTCTTGACCCTCAGTACGCAGAGCGTCTCGGGGTTCAGATGGATGACCTGATTGTCTCGCAGCCCGACACCGGAGAGCAGGCTCTTGAGGTAGCGGAGATGTTGGTGCGCTCGGGAGCGGTCGATGTGCTGGTTATCGATTCGGTTGCCG
This sequence comes from Luminiphilus sp., assembly GCA_022425845.1. Taxonomy (GTDB): domain Bacteria; phylum Pseudomonadota; class Gammaproteobacteria; order Pseudomonadales; family Halieaceae; genus Luminiphilus. The sequence goes on from JAKMEU010000352.1 coordinate 1,437, forward strand.
CATTGACGCCCAAGGCGGAGATCGAAGGCGACATGGGTGATTCTCATGTGGGCCTGCAGGCGCGGCTGTTAAGCCAGGCTATGCGCAAGTTGACCGGTGCTATCAAGCAGACCAATTGCCTTGTGATTTTCATTAACCAGATCCGAATGAAGATCGGCGTTATGTTTGGGAGCCCGGAAACCACCACAGGCGGTAATGCGTTGAAGTTCTATGCGTCTGTTCGCCTTGATATTCGCCGCATCGGCGCCGTCAAGGAGGGCGATGAGGTGGTCGGAAACGAAACTCGGGTCAAGGTGGTCAAAAATAAAGTGTCCCCGCCATTTAAACAGGCTGAGTTTCAAATTATGTATGGCGCGGGTATTTACCACATGGGTGAGGTGATCGATTGGGGCGTGAAGCTCAACCTCGTGGATAAGAGCGGTGCCTGGTATGCCTACAAGGGCGATAAGATCGGGCAGGGCAAGGCGAATGCCTCTCGGTTCCTCGAAGAGAACCCGGAGATCGCCAATGAAATTGAGAACCAGATACGTCATCAAACCATGGGTGTGCCGCTGGCCGCCGTGGAGACGGCACCGGCTGCCGGTGAGGGCGATACAGCCGCCGCTGAATAGTAGTCGCAATGGGTAAGCCACTCAGCCCCAATGATGTCCGTCGGGCGGCAATGGACCTTCTCGCCCGACGGGAACACAGCGTGGACGAAGTCCGAAAGAAGCTCGCCCGGCGGTTTGGTCGCGAGCCCGATGTTGAGCAGTTAATTGAAGGACAACTGGGTCGGCTGGTTGAAGAGGGATTACTCAGCGACAGTCGGTTCGCCGCCGCGATGTTGAGGCAGTTGATCCTCAAAGGCCTGGGTCCGCGCCGACTCGATCAGGAACTGCGACAACGGGGGATCCGGGATTCCTGGCAAGCCTGTGCTGAGCTTGCAGATCTGGACGTCGACTGGAATGAACAGGCCCAGATTGTCTACAGTAAAAAATTTCCTCAGCAGATAACGCGGGGTGACAGAGACTCTCAGCGCAAGGAATGGGCAAAGCGAGCCCGGTTCATGCAATATCGAGGTTTTGAGCCCGATCACTTTATGGGGTTGTTGGACGGTTGAGCGGCCCCTGCGGTTCCAGCTCAAACGGCCGTGGCCGAGCCCTCTTCAGGTGTCTTCTGCCCCTCAGGGCCCGACGAGAGGGCACCGCTGCCGGCCCCAAAAGCTGGCAGGCCTGGCGCCCCGGAGGGCTACCTAGACTCGGCCTTGAGCTTAGAGATCCCTGTCCAGCAGTGCGCCCCTGAATTCTCGAGCTTTGTCCTGAACTTTCTCGGCATTGTCGGGACCCATCCGCATAATCTGCTTCTGCAGAGCGGGTAAGGACTCCAGAGCTTCATCCTCATAAATCCAGTTGGATTCATCCCGGATCAATCGAGCCTCTGGATCGACAGTGGGTGCCATCATGATCATCCCCAGAGCACCCAGCACTGCTTCTTCAAAGCTGATTTCCGAATAGCCCAGCATCGACCAGGCCTCTTCCGCCGCAGGGGACAACAGATCGTAAAGGGCCAGCGTGGCTGACACATCCAGTCCGTCGATCGTGTCGGCGAGCCCGTCATAGCGGGTGAAGCCCGACGGATCCATGGTGACGGCCAGGCCATTGTCCTGAAACGGAAAAGGCTTGGTGGGTCTTCCCGCAGGCAACAGCTTGTAAGGCACTGAACCCTGCCGGAGGTTGTCAACAATGGCCGCCCCGCGCTCAAGCCTGTTGGGCTGCATTACAAACTGCTCGCCCAGTTCTCCGCCGTTTAGCTGAGGTATCTGTTCAGCCAGCACCACGTCGCTATCAGCCAGGCTGATGGTGGGCAGTTCGGGGTCCGCTTCAAAGTCTGGTTCCGGGGGGACTTCAGCTGGCATTGGAGGTTCGGGTTCTGCCGGGACAATGACTTCTGGTTCTACTGGGGCCGGAGGTGCCGTGCTTATTTCCGGTGGTGGTTCCGGGCTGGGTGCCCGTTGCGTTGAGAGTCCCCAGTAAAGCGTACCGCCCAGTAATACGAAGGCTGCCAGCACCAGATAGAGGGCTTGCTTACTGCTGCGGGTGGGGAGAGTGCTAGTTGAATCGGGTTCACTCGACATACTGAGCTCACTTAATCAATGTGGGTCTGACGTTGGCTTAGCTTACATCACTGTGACGAGGGGAGGACGGGGAAAGTTCCCCTTGATGTTGCCCAACAAAAAAATCAAGTCTGTGTTTCGGAGGCTTGATTAACCTTGGCATAAGGAAAGCGCTTTCCCGCGCTGGGTGGGTGGTAACTATCCAGCCCACAGACTGCCTGTGAGTCCAGCGATACCAGATCGACGGATCCGTCTTCCCGCACGCCGGCATCAGGGCAGCGAAGCCAATGCAAGGCCCCGAGCAAGAGATGCGTCTTGTTGACCTGCAGCAGCTGATGCTCAATGAGGGTGAGACCGAGCTGAATCGCAGCTTCCCTGACAAAAGGTGCACTGAAGCCCTCAACCCACTCTTCAGTCAGCCCCGACGCTCTAAACTCAGACTGCCCCCTGGGATAACGCGCTGAAGTTTGATGCGCGCCAGGTAGCATCCTGCCCGTAATGTGGTTCAGGGTGAACGCGCCTGTGGCCAAAACGTTGTCGAGGGTATGCCGTTCAGTCCCCTCTGGACTGGGCCTGACGATCATCCCCAGCACGGGTGGACTGGCCCCTACGTGGAACACATTCGAGAAGACAGCGAGGTTGCTGTCACCGCCCAAACTGGCAGTTCCGACCAGCAACGCCGGCTTGAATCCGGTGATTCCGTTGATCAGATTGGCACGGTACCGTGTCGGCAACGCCTCTAAAGCAGTGACATCAAGTTTGATCAAGGGTCAGCCCTGTGTCTCGTACAGCCGGTCATAGCGCCACCGCGCCCAGCGGTTGTAGGCGAACTCAACGATCGGCCGTATCAGGGGCAGTTGCATCCACCGCCACAGCAGGCCATACCGCGTGTGCTGCCATGCGGCGACATTGGCGTCGATTCCAGTGATCATCTGGCCATTTTTTTCCAGGTGCAGGACTCGCAGCAGCGTGTCTTTATTAACCGGGGTTTCACTATCTGTGAGCGTGTGAATATCAACGAGGTCCAGGTCATCATCCTTGATCTCCCGCAGCCGATTCATCTCCTTGACACAAAGAGGGCAGTGACCATCGAAGTAAAGTTTGTCGGGCATGGGTAAGAGGTGCCTGGCGAAGGTTAAGTGCAGGTACGCTCGCTACGGCCGCTCGGATTTTTTGCCTTCAGTGGGCCTGACAGCCGGCCATCAGAATCTACCTGGAGCCAGGGTGCGCCGGCACGTTCAAGCCATTCAGGGCATTCAGCGCGGGGTGTCAGGCAGGCGACAGTCGCGACCGCGCCTGCCGTCAGACAGGTATCGGAGATGACGCTGACGCTGGAGGGCCCTTCCACGGGCCAGCCCGTAACCGGATTCAGGAAATGGCTGTATCGTTGGCCGTTGCTATCAATGAAGCGCTGGTAGGTGCCACTGGTGGCGAGGGCGGCGTTGACCAATTCGACGGTCAGGATGGCGTTGGCTGGCTCGTTGGGGTCACTGATGCCCACTCGCCATGGCTCACCGCCCTGTTGTGTCCCGATGGTTACGACGTCACCCGCAAGTTCCACAAGGGCGTGTTCAATGCCCTGGTCACGCAGGTGTTGGGCCGCCTTGTCGGCAGCGTATTCCTTGACGACGCCGCCCAGGTCGATCTCCATCTCAGGCTCTTCAAGGTGCGCACTGTCGTTTTCCAGAGAGACTTTATCCCAGCCGACCTTTCCCAGAAGTTTTTCGAGCTGCCCGGGGTCTCCGAGGGCGCCATCCCTGAAGTTCCATACGCGACGGAGGATGCCCGAGGTGGGATCGAAGCGGCCCGCACTCTGCTCCCACAGTGCCTGGCAGAATTGCATCAGGGCGATCGCTTCCTGGTCCAGTGGCGTGCGCTTTCCAGTGCCGGCTCGACGATTGATGGTGCTGACCAGACTGTCATTGCGATAGCGGCTGTAGCGAGATTCCAGCGCACTCAACAGTGCTTCCGCGCTGTGACAGGCAGCCTTCGCTATCGGGGAGAGGGTGTGGGTGTGTTCAATGGTGATGCGTGCGGGCCCACCCATAACCCGAAATCGATGTGTCGTGCTCTGTCGAGGGTCAGTCAAAACGCCAGGTGATGCCGACTGTTGCGCGCCAGAAATCGACCAGGGCAGGAGCCGCCTCCCCGCTGTACAGGCCCCACTTGTTGTCGCTCTCATAGCGCTCCAGCTGACCTTCAAGCTGCCAGTCGCCTATCTGTACCGTGCCTCTTAGTCCGGCGGTAAAGGCGCCGTAGGATGAGAGGCGGTAGTCATCAGCGTAGTAATCCGCGTTGAGGTCGGCCGTGACCCCGAAGAAATCAGCTTCGCTTTGCGAGTAATAGCGCAGATACGGCATAAGGGTGGTGCGGTTGAAGTTCTGGTGCCAGGCCACTTCGACAGTGTGCGAGTCGGTACCCCAATCGTCAGTGTAGAACCGGTAGTCGAACTGCAACGCACCCTGCGCCTCGGTAAAAAATTTACGGTAACCCGCGCTCAACGCGCTGCGCCGATGTCGGTCGGGGCGCTGGTCAAACAGCTTGTAAGGATCTGAAAGGTAGCCGTCGCTCAGGGTATAGCTGAGCCCAACCCGAACAATCGCCGTCCTCGACAGTATTTGGCTAACGCCAAAATAGGCCGATTGGGTATCAAGGTCTTCGCGATCGATGAACACCGGAATATTGCCGTCAACCGGTACCACCTTGTCGTCTGAATTACTCGCTGAGAGGGACCAGGTACGTGCATTATCTGCGCTGTTCCAGGCGACATCGAAGCTCAGGGCGAGTGCTTCGTAGTCGTCTTCCTTGGAGTGGCTGACATTAAAGCCTGCATTACCATCGGCCCAAAAGTAACGGGTCGTGACACCCACTTCAACGCGGTTATCCTGAATGCTGGCGCCACTCATGATCACCCCGGGTTGCCCTTCTACGGTGGTTCCTACGAACCAGGGCGAGGCCCCACTCATGTAGTCATTCTGCACGTCCAGGGCGATAGACCAACTTGATCCCACCGGTGCCTCGATCCAGAGCTGGGTCACATCAATGTCATAGCGCTCACGTGACCCGGCTATCAATTTATCCGACCCAAGGTTGTCTTCGCTGTAACGACTGTAACGCAGTCCCACCTCGGTAAACTCGGGTGGGGCGTCTGCCAGCGCGCCCTGATAGGCGGGCAGTGCAGCGACCGACGCACCCAGGGCTCTCATGAGCGGTGATTTGGCCTGTAGCCGCTCGGTTTCCCCGGGGGCTGACGGTTTTTTAGTTGCAGCCACAGCCGCCCCCTGCAGCGCCAGCACCACCGGTTGAGGCCTCCTTGCTGGTGTACACATGTCCTTCAAGTTTTGCCTCTCGCGCGGTGGCCTGCCACTGCATGCCCTCATCGGCCAAATAGCCGCGTTCCCAGGCGGGGACGGGCTCAATGCCAGCGCAGCCCGATAGCAGCGAAAGGGTTAACACGGTCAAAATTGAGAGGTTTTTCAAGGGATTACTCGCTGAGCAGCGTTTCTATTTCGTCACGCAAAGCTACTTCATCGCCACGTTTGAAACCGACGTGGACCGCGCGGACCCTTCCTTTTCTGTCAATCAGGTAGCCGGAAGGCATGCCATTCACCGAAAAGCTCCGGGGGACAGCGCCGGTTTTATCCATGGCGACGGGATAACTCACCGGGTAGCGTTCCAGAAAGTCCAGGGCATCCTCTTCAACCACATCGACGCTGATGGCTGCCACAACGAGCCCCTGGGGCGCCAGATCACGGTACAGGGTATCCAGCGCAGGGAGTGATAGCCGACAGGGGCCGCACCAGGAGGCCCAAAAATCAAGGTAGACCACCGAACCCCGTAGGGAATCCAGTTGAAGCTCTCCCTCGCCATTGGCGATGACGGGGAGTGAAAAAGAGGGGGCGGCCACCGCATCATGAGCGGTGTCGGCGGCGATACCCGCGGACAAAGCGACCGTGAATACGAACGTTACGCAGGCCTTTCGAACTAACCCCAGAGTACGCATCGTGACATCCATGTTTTGGCTCCTTTGCAGCAGGCGGCATTCTAGCAGAGTGGTCACTCCACTGGTGTTACAGAACCGTAAGCTTGCATTTCGGTTTACTCAGGGGCTGGCAGTACTTTTGGCGCCCATAACGGGCCGGTCGAGCGCTCTGGGCGGGAAAATTTCCTACTGCGTGTCATTTACTTGACGGTTTTCACAGTTCTGGCGTGTCGTGCTTCCACTAAAAATTCACTTATGTAGCCTACGGCCAGACGACTCATGGAAGGAGTTAGCATGGCTTATTTTCGAGACAGCAGCGGATTTACCGTCATAGAACTTATGGTGGCTATTGCGGTGGTTGCGATATTGCTGACCGTCGGCGTGCCTTCCTTTGCCAGCCTGATTGAGCGACAGCAGCTCTCGGGTGCGGCGCAAACTTTTGCTTCAGACCTGCGGCGCGCCAAAAGCGATGCCATAGCACGTGGCCCCGGTGGCAGCGTTACCGTCACGCTTGCGAGTGACAGCAGCGCTGGTACCTGGAGTTATGCCATCACCAATTCAGGGACGGCGCCCACCAAGAATGTGTCCCAGGACAACTTTTCGGGTGTTACGGCGGCGATTTCAGGTTGGGGCGTCAGCGGTGGCAGTGCCGCATTTTCCATGCAGGCGGTCAGGGGGCTATCTGCAGCTGGCGAGGGTTCAATCACCTTCTCATCCGGGGCTGCCTCGCTGACGGTAGAGCGAAACCTCGCCGGACGCGTGAGAATTTGCTCTGCAACGGGAGACTTCGGGTACTCTAGCTGTTCTTGAGGGGGGTGGACCCGCAGTATCATCATGGCAGCTGAGCAAACAGGGTTGAGTCTTGTTGAACTGATGGTGGCAATAGCCATCGCCAGCTTTGTCGCGCTCGCAGGAACCACACTTTACGTAACAACCGTGGGTGCGGGCAAAGAACTCTATGATGAAGCCAGCCAAACCGAACAGATTTTTGCCATCACCAGTGCCTTGTCCGCTGACATTCGTCGCGCGGGTTACCGTGGTGATCCCACAGCGCTCAGCACCTATTTAGTGTCTACTCGGGGGAGTGGCGGCGCAGTGGGGGACGAGGGGGATTACCCGGCTGTCGAGTTTTCCACCACCGGTCCGCCGACAGCTGCGGGCAATACTAATGACTGTATCCTCGTGCAATACCGCCGCAAGCACACCTGTGCCTCG
>JAKMEU010000356.1 GCA_022425845.1 Luminiphilus sp.
CCTTGCCACAGCAGCTGGAGTACGGCGTTACTCCGGAAGAGAACGAGCGCCTGGGCCTCCCCTGTGGCGGCCGCCTCATGGTCCTGGTGCAGCAATTGGGACCTGCCGATAAGGAATGGCTGGGAGAGGCTGTCAGTGCGCTTCAGGCACGCAAATCCCTGAAGCGCACCACCGACCTGAGCTCAGGCATGACCACGGTGGAGCTGACAGACCACTTTCAAACTCTCAGCGTCGACGACGGCATACTGACACAGGGCCTGGGCCCAAAAATGCAGATGCTGCTAGTCGGCGCGGGCCAGCTTTCCCAGGTCCTGGCACAGCTGGCGCTGGCCATGGACTACGACGTCATTGTCACGGATACCCGGGAGCAACAGTTGGCCCAATGGCAGGGACCGCCGGTGCGTCTACTCCACGGACTCCCCGACGACATTATTGCTGAACACAGCAGAGATCCCGGCAATATCATCATCACCCTCACACACGATCCCCGCATTGATGACATGGCGCTGCTGGAGGCACTGGAGACGCCCGCATGGTACGTGGGCGCACTGGGATCACTGCGCACCACAAAGGGGCGGCTGGAGCGCCTCGCCGCGTTGGGTGTCAGTGAAAAGCAACTCAGCCGTTTGCACGCCCCCGTTGGTTTGGATATCGGTAGCAAAACCCCGTGGGAGATCGCCATCGCCATCATGGCAGAGATCACCCAGCTTCGACGCAGGCGCTAAAATCGGTCGGTGTCTATCACCTGCTGCATCAGCGGGGGAAAACCATGCAGCATCCGCAGGTACGCCACGATGTTATCCAATCGGGAGCGCTCCCCATCGATTAAATCAGCGGCCGCGCTGAACAGTGCCGCAATATTGGCGGGGGACGTATCATCCAGCGCATCACTGGCGTCATTAAGATCCAGTTGAAAGCGCTGGTAGCGCTCACCAAGAAACAGATTCATTTGATAATCCGCGGCCCTGGCAACGCCATCAAATACACAATCGAGCACGGGCATCAGCCATCCCGCCTTGCCCCACCGTGCCGCCTTGTCACCGGCAATCGACCGTGTGAGTTGCCCGGTGCCCAGGGATATAACCGTAATAGGGTCACCGGGGAACAGCTTCAGTGCCTCAGCGTAGGCCGAGACCACCGGCGAATTGATAAAAACACCCCCATCGATCAGGGCCGACTCCTGCCGGTGCAGTTGCATACGGGCTGGCTCAAAGAAAGTAGGCGCCGCGGAAGTGGCCCTCGCGGCCGCACTGCAACTCAAGTCCCTGTGCTCGGGTTTGAAGCTCTTGATAAATACCGTCTGGCTGTCCTCAATATCGTATGCGGTCACGATGGTGGGGCAACGACAGAGCCCCAGGCGGTTGTCGCCAAAATACTCATTCAAGAGTCCTTCCAGGGGCCCGGCGGGATAGGACTCGTCAAAGATTCCACCGACGGACCGCAAACGACGCCACAGGCTTCGGGAAAAAATATCCGAACCTCGCTGGGCATAGAGATCTGCCAGGTCGCGGGCACGATAGCGGCTGTGATGGGAGCTATGGACGTCGGGTTGCGCGAGGCCAAGGGCCAGGATTCCGCCAGTAGAAGTCCCCACCATCAGGTCAAAGAGCTCGGCTGCCGGTCGACCCGTGGCAGTTTCAATATGATGGAGAATCATGGCGGGTATGATGCCGCGAATCCCGCCACCATCAATGGAGAGAACCGTTCGCTGTTGGGTCACAGGATCGGAACCTGCGGCGCTGCGCGTAAGGCCTTCAAATCCTTACCCGCAGGCCGCATTCAACGCGTCCCCCTGCAACCTTGACGTCGATTCAGTACAGATAATCCTTGGATTTGTACTCATCGTGACAGGCTTTGCAGGTCTTACCGGTCGCCACAAACTGCGTCTGGATCGCCCCGCGATCCCCCCCCGCGGCCACCTCGGCCAGGGTGCCGGCCTCACGACGAAAATCCTGGAGCTTGGCATTGAAGTCGTCGGTATTGAGCCAGATATCGGGCTTGGCCCGGGTCATGCCCTCTTCCGATCCGGGCGAGAAGCCCCGCTCAACCTGAAAACCCGACACAGCCGCCAGATCTTTAGCCCAGCCCTGGAAGGTGGCGTCATCCCATGGGATATCACCTTTCACCATGTCGGCCATAGGACCAAAGGTCATGCCAAGCAGCGCAAAGTAGGATTGGCGAAGTGATTGGATAGGCTCGCTTTGCTCAATGTGCCCGACAGCGGGTACCGTGACAGCGGCAATGACAGCTGCAGCAACGAGGGTGCGAATAGATTTCATGGCATGGACTCCCGAAAAGTTTACAAGTAACGAAGAACGCGGTCCCTGAGTCTGACATTGATAATGACGTTCAGGGCGCCGCTGTGCAAATAACCCGAAACGGGGCGAATAAAATTACAAGGTACTGTTAAAAGCACCTCCATCGAGCAGGATGTTCTGCCCGATCATAAAGCCTGCCTGAACAGAACACATGAACGCACAGGTGGCGCCAAATTCTGAGGTGGAACCGTAACGGCGCGCTGGAATGGTCGTCTGGCGTCGGGCGGAAACATCAGCAACACCCTCGCCGGTCAGGCTCGATTCATAAGTGTCCAGGCCGACCGTTCGGTCCGTGGCATGGAGACCGGGCAGAAGGTTGTTGATAACTACGCCCTGATCCGCGACATCACGGGCTATCCCTGCAACAAAACCTGTCAAAGCGGCTCGCGCCGTGTTGGACAAACCAAGCACCCCGATGGGTTGCTTCACGGAAACGCTGGTAATGTTGACCACCCTTCCCCAGCCCCTGTCACACATGGCAGGCACTGTGGCCTGCATCAGCGCAATTGCGGCATAGGCATTGGCATCAAACGCTGCAATAAAAGCGTCCCGATCCCAGTCGCGCCAACTGCCGGGTGGCGGGCCGCCCGCATTGTTGACCACGATATCCAGATCGCCAGCCTGTTCGAGGATCGCTGCACGCCCCTGATCCGTTGTCACATCCGCGGGGACCGTCGTGACCTTAACCCCATGAACGGCACGGATCTCTTCAGCAGTGACCTCCAGCGTATCGGCACTGCGGGCGTTGAGGACCAGATCAACCCCTTCAGCCGCCAGCGCTTCTGCACAGCCCCGACCCAATCCTTTTGAAGAAGCACAGACCAATGCTCGTCGGCCGGCAATACCCATGTCCAATTTGCTCTCTCCCCTTTTGAGCCACGATGGCCCGACACGCGTACAATGCAGCAAGACGCCTCGTCAGGCCAACAAGTACCTTACCCGACTATACGCAGCCATTAGGGGTTTCGGCCCAGTGGCAATCTCCAGGTAAGTGATGGCAGGGGCCTGACGACCATCGATTACAGAGAGAAAGGAAACTCCGAGCGTGATCAGTTTTTTGCTTAATAACACTGAAGTTACCTTTGACGGCGATCCCGATACGCCCCTGCTCTGGGTCGTCCGGGACAATTTCAAGCTCAAGGGTTCGAAGTTTGGCTGTGGTGCGGGGCTGTGCGGAGCCTGCACAATGCACCTGGATGGCGCGGCCATCAAAACCTGTGTGCTGCCAGTTGCCGCCGTCGCGGGCAAGGCCGTCACTACGATCGAAGCGTTGGGCACACCGGACGCCATGCACCCTCTGCAAACCGCATGGGTTGAGTACAACGTCCCCCAGTGCGGCTACTGTCAAAGCGGGCAGATAATGGCCGCCGCCGCCATGATGGCCAACGTACCGAACCCCACGGACGATGACATCGATCGCGCCATGACAGGGAACATTTGTCGCTGTGGCTGCTACCCCCGTATCAGGGAAGCCATCCTGTCGGTCGCCGCCTCTCTGGCCCATGAGGCCGTGACGGGGGAATCAACATCATGACGACAACCGATTTATCCAGACGACGGTTCATTAAATCGGCAGCCCTTGCCGGAGGCGGCATGGTGGTGGCCGTGGTGCTGCCCGGCTGCTCGTTTAATGGTGCCTTACCCATTGACGCAGATAGCGCCGACCTCATTCCCAATGCGTTTCTGCAGATCACGCCTGACAACGGCGTTATTTTTTACTGCCCAGCTGACGAAATGGGGCAGGGAATTCGTACCGGACTGGCGACGCTGGTGGGCGAGGAACTGGACTACCATCCGGCGCGAATGGAGGTCCGCTCTGCGGGCGCCCACGAGGCCTATAACAACCCCGAGTATTTTATTCAGCTCACGGGAGGCTCAAACGCGGTCCGTGCCTTTTACGAGCCGCTGCGCCAGGTAGGCGCCGATACCCGAGCGCTGCTGCTGTCAGCAGCTGCAACAGACCTCGGGATACCGGCGACGCAACTGACAACTGAAGATGGGCACGTCGTGGCAGGCAACCGCCGTTATCCCTACGGAGATTTCGTAGCAACGGCAATGGACCTTGATATGCCGACGGAAACGCCACTCAAACCGGCGACCGACTTCCGCTACATCGGACAGGACTTCACCCGCGTCGATGCCCTCGTCAAATCGACGGGCGTCGCTCAGTTTGGTATCGATATCGACCTCCCGGGCCAGTTGTCGGCTGTGGTGGTGCGCTCCCCTGTTCCCGGCGCCCAGCCCCTCAGCTTTGATGACAGCGATGTCCGGAGCCAGCCAGGCGTTAGACACATCGTCCCCATATCGAGTGGTATCGCTGTGGTCGCCGACAGCTACTGGCAGGCCAACAAGGCCGCCCAACGCCTGACCGTGGAATGGGCATCCAATAGCCTCAGCCAATTGGATTCGGCCCAAGTCAGGGCGGACCTGGAGGACGCGGTTGCTGCCAATAACGGGGTCGACGCTGCCAGTGAAGGCGATCTGGATACTGCCTTTAATACGGCAAAAAGCACGCTCTCTGCTACCTTCTTTGCGCCTTTCCTTGCCCATGCGCCCATGGAACCGGTTAATGCCACCCTCAGGATTGACGGTGACAAGGCGGAACTTTGGACAGGGGTCCAGGCGATTGGGGTAGCACAGGGCCTGGTAGCGCGAATCACCGGGCTGCCCTTGGAAAATATACGGGTTCACAACCAGTTCCTGGGTGGCGGGTTCGGTCGTCGCGGCACCCTGAACCACATTATTGAAGTGACCGAAATAGCCATGGCCGTCGAAAAGCCGGTGCAGTTATTGTGGTCGAGGGAGAACGATCTTCAGAATGGGCTCTACCGGCCCGCTTCGCTGATGCAGTTGCGCGCCGGTATCGATGATGCGGGGCGCGTATCTGCCTGGCAAGCACGCCGGGCAGGCGGTGACCTGACGGTAGAGACACTGCGCAATTCACTCCCCGGTCTCATGCCCGGCATGCCCAGCGGCATGCTGGACGGGCTGGCAACGGGCATGGACTATCTGTTCAAAAATTGGTCCGTTGATCCTTCCAGCGTCGAGGGGCTTCATGAAACCTATTCATTTCCTACCTACGAGATCGCGCACACCTCGGTTGACCATGGACTCCCCCTCACCTTCTGGCGCTCGGTGGGACACTCCTACACCGCCTTCGCCGTGGAATCCATGATGGATGAACTGGCGGAGACTGCTGGAATCGATCCAGTGAGCTTTCGGCTCAACAATCTACAAGGCAAGCCCCGGATGCAGCGGGTCGTCCAGCGGGCAGGCGAGCTCATGGCGGCAATGACTTTGCCTGAGGGCAACCATCTGGGCTTTGCAGCCCACTCCTCCTTTTTCACTGACGTGGCACAGATTGCTGAAGTGTCGGTCAACAATGGCGCCATCCGGGTGCACAAAGTGACCTGTGTGGTGGATTGTGGCACCGCAGTTAATCCCGATATTGTCCGGGCTCAATTGGAGGGCTCGGTGATGTTTGCCCTCACGGCCACGCTATTCGGCGAAATCGAGATTCAGGACGGCGCTGTGGTGCAAAGCAATTTCCATAATTACCCGATCCTGCGCATGGACGAAGCCCCCGCGGTGGAGGTGGAGATCATAGAAAGCACAGCGCCGCCTACCGGTATAGGCGAACCCGGGGTGCCACCCCTCGCACCTGCAGTGGCCAATGCGGTTTATCGTGCAACAGGAAGTCGTCTGCGGGACCTACCCCTGCGCCTGGCCTGAACATTCAACATCAGGTTTTATAACCGTTTGGAGCAAAAGCTCTGGCCCCAGAAATTGTCCGGTGGCAAAAAACCGCAAGGTCGTCATTCCGCGGAATGGCAGCCCCCTGCGGATTAAAGGCAGGGCACAGCAGCGCAAGCGCGCAGTGTGTCTCTTCGATCAGGGAAGCAGGAAAAACCGATATGCGAAAAACATTGAAACCGGTGTTAAGCCTTTTGGCCATAGAGCTGTTGGTCGCCTGTGGAGCCCCACAGAACGAAACTGTTGCACCGACAGCAAAGATGACTTCCGACACTCAAAGCAGTGCCCAAGAATGGACCGTTGACCCGGATGACGATCCGCGGCTTTGGCTTGAGGAAGTCGAGGGAGAGCAGGCCCTTGAGTGGGTTCGAGGACAGAACACAAGAACCCTGTCGCGGCTCGAGGGTGACCCACGCTACCCCGTCCTGCTGGCAGAAGCACAGGAACTCTATGAAAGTGAGGACCGTATTCCCTACGGCAGTTACTTCGGCGGCTTTATCTGGAATTTCTGGCGGGACGCCAACGCCAGCCACGGCATCTGGCGACGGACAACCCTCGACAGTTACCTGAGTAATGTCCCTGAGTGGGATATCGTCCTCGATCTCGACGCCTTATCCGAGGAGGAAGCAACCAACTGGGTATGGCGCGGTGCAGACTGCCTCGCACCCGCATATGAGCGCTGCATGATTACCCTGTCGAGGGGCGGAAGTGACGCCGCTGTGCGCAGAGAATTTTCAACATTGAAACGAGATTTCGTGACCGGTGGATTTGAAGCCCCTGAGGCCAAAGGTGCCATCGCGTGGCTTGATCAAGACACCCTGCTGATTGGCGTAGCCACTGCGCCAGACAATACCACGGCATCGGGATACCCCATGGTGGCTTACCGTTGGTCTCGTGGAACACCGCTGGCGGAGGCGCAGGAAGTGATCCGCGGCGACCCAGATGACGTTGGCTTGTGGCCCCAGCGCTTCGAAGATCACGACGGATCCGTGTACATGATGGCTGCAGAGGCCAATACGTTTTACCAAACAGCGTATTGGTACCTGCCCCAAGATGCCCCACCCCTGCAACTGCCCATACCTGCCAAAACATCAATCCAGGCGCTGCACCGGGGGCAATTGGTTTTTTCCCTCGAACAGGAATGGCAGCTCAGTGACGAGGGTAAAACCTTCCCCGCAGGCGCACTGCTATCGATCTCAGTCGCGGACTTTGTAGCAACCGGTGAGTTGCCCGAAGTCCATACCCTGTATATCCCCGGTGCAACCGAGGCCCTGGGGGGCGTCGCAGTGACTCGCAGCGCCCTGTTGGTGGCCATCGACAATAACGTGGTCGGCGGTGTATCGGCGTTCCACTTCGAGGAAAACAGCTGGTCCCATGAGTCCCTTCCGGTTCCGGCCAACCTGACCATCAGTCTCGGGGGCTCCGATCGGAAAGAGGACCTGGCCTTTATCAACGCAGAGGGTTTCCTGACACCGGATTCGCTTTTGCTTGCAGATACAACCGCGATGACCGTCGAAGCCGTGAAGCGGATTCCGGATCGCTTCGACACGACCGGCCTGTTGGTCGAACAGCGAACTACCGTATCTGAGGACGGCACCGTGGTGCCCTACTTTATCGTGCGCCATGAAAACGTCGTCATGGACAGCGCGACGCCGACCCTGCTCTATGCCTATGGCGGTTTCCAGGTGTCCATCCGACCCAGCTATTCCGGCAGCCGAGGTAAGCTTTGGCTGGAGCGCGGTGGCGCCTATGTGGTGGCCAACATCAGAGGCGGCGGTGAATTTGGTCCGAGTTGGCACCAGGCGGGACTAAAGACCGAGCGTCAGCGTATCTATGACGACCTGATTGCTGTCGCGGAGGACCTCTCATCAAGCGGGCTCACGGACCCCAACCATCTGGCTGTTTATGGCGGTTCCAATGGCGGCCTGCTGACAGGGGTCATGTACACGCAGCGGCCCGACCTGTGGCGGGCCGTCATATCCGCCGTACCCCTGCTGGACATGCTGCGCTATCACCAACTGCTGGCCGGTGCCTCATGGATGGGGGAGTACGGTAATCCCGATGACCCCGAAGAAGGAGCATTCCTGCTGAGCATATCCCCGTACCACAATGTTCGCGCCGATGGCGACTACCCTGAAATTTATCTCTACACCTCGACCAAGGATGACCGGGTCCACCCGGGCCACGCACGCAAAATGTCCCATCTCCTCGAGGCACTAGGGCACGACTACCTCTACTTTGAGAATATCGATGGGGGGCACGCCGCAGCGGCGAACCTCAGCGAGTACGCTAGGCGAGACGCACTGCTGTACACATTCCTGCTGCAAAAACTGTTGGACCCCGTACCGGCAGCAGGTGCCGCCGCCCCATCAGGCAGCAGCTGAGGTCATCAAGGCGTGACGATGGCGAAGGCGCCGTCAGCGGACTGCAGCAGCGACAGGAACTTCACCAGGTCAACCCGACTGCCATCAATGTCCAATTCATCTGTGGTCAGTAGCGTGGAGACATCGACGTCACCCACCATGATATCCAACAGGAACTCATGACCAATGTTGATCGTCACTGACGCATCGTCCGCCAGTGGCTGCTCACGGTGGTGCAATACCGCGTTCTCCAGCCTGAGCACGAAATTCCTGTTCAGGTCAGTGAGGTTGAAGTTCAGTATGAGTTCGCTGTCCGCTGCCTCGGGGCCGTTGATCATAGTCGCCAGCAGCTCCATGACCCGCTCGACAGGTGTCTCGCGCAGTATCGAACGAATATACCCCGTGGGCAGGGCCTTTTCGGGCGCACCCTGACGCAACTCGTAGGCACCCGACAGGTAGACATCGCGCCACGGACCCGACTCGGCCTGATAACCCAATTGATCGTAAGTGTCAGCCAACAGCGCACGGGCCGCGATATTCTCGGGCTCGGCAAAAACCAGATGATTGAGTAACTCCGCCACCCAGCGATAATCCCCTTCGCTGTAAGCCGCCTCGGCTGCCGACAACACACCGGCCGCACCTCCCAGTAGGTCTACATAGCGACTGCCTGCCTCTACGGGTGGAAGGGGGTTGAGGTGAGCGGGGTTGGCATCGTACCAACCGAAGTAGAACTGATAGACAGCCCGGCTGTTGTGTCGAACCGTGCCGTAATAACCTCGAATCGGGAAGACCTCAGTCAGGGACCCGGGCAGGATAATGGCGTCCGCAATTTCCGCCGGGGTCATTCCCTGTCCGGCAAGGCGCAACGTCTGGTCATGGATATACTTGTAGACGTCCCTGTGTCCCTTCAGAAAACCCTGAATGTTCTCCGCACCCCACACCGGCCAGTGATGGCTGTTGAACAACACTTCGGCGTCAGGGAAAGCTTGACGGCTGGACTCTATAAAGCCACTCCAGGCCAGGGCATCCCGAACCTTGGCACCCCGGAGCGTATAAAGATTGTGCAGGTTGCGAGACACCAGTTCCGCACCACACAGTGCACGTTGCTCCGGGAGGTAAAAGACGAATTCAGCGGGCGCTTCACTACCTGACACAATCTGAAAGACAAAGGAAACGCCATCAATCGTGTGGTTTTCCAGGGATTCGACGACGGTCAGGGACGGCTCCGCAATGGTGACACTACCCAGGGCCGGTTGCTTACCCAGCCCAGACCCTACGTGCCCACGGGGACTCCTGCTCAGCCGACGACCGTACATGTAGTCCGCCCGGCGGCTCATAACCTGGCCGGCCAACACCAACTCACTGGTCGCCTCCGCCATGAAGTGCTGGGGTGCTACGATTTGGACATCCCCCTTGGCTACTGCCTCTGGCGTAACCACACCGTAAACACCCCCAAAATGGTCCACGTGGCTGTGGGTGAAAATAACCGCCGTCACCGGCCGCTCGTCCAGGTGCTCACGTGCAAAGGCAAGTGCTGCCCGAGCGGTTTCAACCGTCGTCAGGGGGTCGACGACAATCCAGCCGCGCTCACCTGAAATGAGGGTCATATTGGCAAGGTCAAAGCCGCGCAGCTGATAGATGCCGTCACTGACCCGGAATAAACCGGTCTGGTTATTGTGGCGCTCCTGGCGCCACAAGCTGGGATTGACCGTGTCAGGTGCGACACCGGCAATGAAGTCGTAGCTGGCTCTATCCCAGGCCACGGTCCCTTCGGGACCGGCTATCCTCAGCGCTTCGGGCACTGCCACGAGGCCCCGCTGGGCATCTGAATTCTCGGCGCCGGGCCAATTCGCCATCGATTGCCCAAGCTCGGCATTCAGACCAGCCGTGATCTCAGTGGCCGGTCCATGGCCATCGGAATCGGCTCCCGTTGCAGCGGGGACAGGCACCGAACTTTTCTCACAGGCCACCAGACAGGAAGCCAACAGCAGAATACTGGCAAGCCGGAGGCGCACTTGTTTGACGGTAGGCTCCATGGGATGGATCTCCCTTTAAATTGCCGACATGCCGCCATCAACGGCCACTGCCTGACCGTTCATGAAGCTATTGTGAGGGGACATTAACTGCAGCATGACTTCCACCATCTCTTCAGGCGAGCCCATGCGGTTCATGGGGGAGCTTTTTTGGAGCGTATCCATGCGCTCCCCTAGTCCGCCCTCCTGGGTCACCAGCGGAGTCGGTGAAAAAAATGGGCAGATCGCATTGACGCGAATACCCTGCCGGCCGAATTCGTAAGCGGCGGTTTTGGTCAAACCCACCACACCGTGCTTGGCCGCCGCATAGGCACCGAGCAGGGGCGCTGCACCGATACCCGCCATAGACGCCACGTTCAATATCGTGCCACCTGACGGCTCCTGTGCCAGCATCTGGCGTATCGCGTGCTTGATGCCAAAAAAGACCCCTTTGGTGTTGACGTTATAGTTGAGATCCATCTCGTCTTCCGTCACCTCGGTCAGCAATTTGGGTGGTGAGCCCAGGCCCGCATTGTTGACCATGATATCGAGACGGCCGAAGTGCTGCTTCGCAGCGGCCACCAAAGCTTCTACATCGCGCTCCACCGCGACGTCACAGGCGACTGAAACCACGCGATCAGTATTTACCATGGCCCCGCTGACAGCTTCGAGTGCTTCTACATTGACATCGCTGATGATCAACCGGGCTCCCGCGGAATCGAGAGTTTCTGCCATCAACTTGCCGAAACCACTCGCGGCACCGGTAATGCAAATGACCTGATCATGAAACATGGCCCATCGGGACATAAAACCTTCCTTGAAAGACAGTAGAAAAAGAGCGGGCCCGCCCGCGTCCTGAGGCTGATGCCAAAAAGGCTGCCTCAGCGGCCTTTCCAATTCGGAGCGCGCTTCTCGGCAAACGCTGTTGCGCCCTCAATCGCATCCTCACTGGTAAATACCGGCTGAAGAATTTCCTGCTGCTTCGAGAACATGACGTCTGTGCTCCAGTCTTCTGAGTCTCGTACCACCTGCTTGCTGAGCTTCACTGCCAGCGGGCCGTTAGCCGCGATTTTGGCAGCCAGCGCTCGGGCCGCCGAGACGGCTTCGCCCTCAGGAACTGTCTGGTTAATAAAGCCAAGATTGAGGGCCCGCTCAGCATCCATGAAGTCTCCGGTTAACGCCAATTCCATGGCGACACGGTAGGGCAGCTGTCGTGGAAATCGGAGCAAGCCTCCAGCACCGGCAGCAAGGCCGCGCTTTACTTCAGGAATGCCGAAGCGCGCTGACTCCGCTGCGACGACGAGGTCACAGACCATGGCCAGCTCGCAGCCGCCCGCCAAAGCATAACCCTCGATGGCCGCGATCAGCGGTTTCGCTGGCGGCGCTTCGGTGAGGCCGCCAAAACCCCGACCCGGCACAAACGGCACCTCGCCGCTGACGAACGCCTTGAGATCCATGCCAGAACAAAATGTACCGCCACCACCTGTCAGGATCGCAACGCGAATCTCGTCGTTTTGATCCAGTTCGTCCATGGCTGCCGCTATACCCTGCGCCATGGCCAAATTCACCGCATTTTTCGCCTCGGGTCGGTTCAGGGTAATGGTCATTACCCCCGCTTCGATTTCAGTCAGTACCACCTCGCTCATAACGTGCTTCCTTGTCTTTTGTTAAATTTGAATTTTCTCGTGGGGGACAGAACCACCCCGATTGCTCAGGCAAAAGAAAAATCGTTCCCCTTTTCTCCCGGAACAACCTGCAC
>JAKMEU010000033.1 GCA_022425845.1 Luminiphilus sp.
ATTGGCGAGGGACGACTTTCCCACGCCGGACTGGCCAACCAGGGCGAGGGTTTGATGTCCAATGGTAGACCTGAGGGCCTCTGCATGGGGGTCGCTGTCCTGATCTGTAATGACCACGCTATGCCCCAGGGCGCGATAGGCATTTGCCATGTCCATCACCGTCGGTGTCTCCCTCAGGAGATCCCCCTTATTGACCACCAGCGTGGTTTCCATGCCCGCATGATTCGCAGCCACAAGGTAGCGATCAATGAGGTTTGCCTGCGCTTCAGGCTGCGGCGCGACAACCACCAAAAGGCGATCAATGTTCGCTGCTATCGGCCTGAGTTTTCCCTGGCTATTGGGTCTGCTGATGACGGTTTGTCGAGGTAGTAGTGCCTCGATTACCCCGCCCTCGCCCTGGGGCTGCCAGATCACCTGATCTCCAGCGACGGGATCCTTGACGTGACGTCGCAGGGTGGTTGAAATTTGTTCTCCATCCTGCGTCTCGATAAGAACCTGCTTGCCAAACCGGGTGATTACCAGCCCGTGCTCACCCCCCGGGGTGGTCTGCTCCCGGTGGCGCTCCTGGGCCACCTCAATACGGCGGCGCTGTTGGTCTGTTAGTCGCTGTTTTGCCATTGGTGCAGTGTACTGCCTCCTTGCTGCGGGTGTTGTTACGCTTGGCGCAGTGCAGGTTTCTATCTCTGTTAACATCCTTTGATGGGAGGATGCCATGACTGATGCACAGAATCTGATTTGGGTTGATATGGAAATGACGGGACTTGTCCCGGAAGAGCATCGCGTCATTGAGATCGCCACTATTGTCACCGACAACGAACTTAACGAGTTGGCGCAGGGACCGGTTATTGCCATCCACCAGCCCGATAACCATCTGGAAGTGATGGATGAGTGGAATACGACACATCACACGGCCTCTGGGCTGGTCGAACGGGTGCGTGCCAGTGGTTACAGTGAGGCCCTCGCCGCCCGGGAGACCCTGGAGTTTCTCCGGGAGTGGGTGGCCCCGGGCCAGTCACCCATGTGTGGTAACTCGATCTGCCAGGATCGCCGCTTTATGGCACGACACCTGCCCGAATTGGAGGCCTTCTTTCACTACAGGAATCTCGACGTCAGCACATTGAAGATTCTTGCGAGTCGCTGGCGGCCTGATCTGGCGGGCTTACAGAAAAAAAATGTACACCTGGCGCTGGACGACATTCGCGAGTCGATTGAGGAACTGCGTTATTACCGAGAACATTTCCTGCGGACCGCAAATGCCTGAATTACGCGGGCTGGGCATGCTGGGCCAGTGCCCAGGCTACATGCTCCCTCACCAGCGCTGACGGGTCGTTGCTGCGTAGGCGCAGGGCCTCGATCACCTCCGGTGTGGTCGTGGCGTTACCCAGAGCAATCGCTATATTCCTTAACCAGCGCTCATAACCGATGCGGCGAATCGCTGAGCCTTGTGTCCGCGTATCGAACTCTTCTGCTGTCCAGCCAAACACCTGGCTGAGCGCGGCATCATCCAATCCATGGCGGGGCGCGAAGTCGGGCTCGCGGGTGGTTTGGGCAAATTTGTTCCATGGGCAGACCAGTTGGCAGTCATCGCATCCATAGATCCGGTTGCCCATTAGGGGTCGAAGGGACGCGTCGATGGTGCCGGCGTGCTCTATCGTGAGATAGGAGATGCATTTTCGCGCGTCCAGTACGTAGGGAGCAACGAAGGCCTTTGTGGGACATATATCGAGGCAAGCGGAGCAGGTGCCACAGTGCTTGTCTGTTTTAGGGGGATCGGGTTCAAAGGGAATGTCGGTATAGATTTCACCGAGGAAAAACCAAGAGCCGGCACGCTCATTGATCAGCATGGTGTTTTTGGCGATCCAGCCCAATCCGGCTCTCTCCGCGATCGCCCGTTCGAGGACCGGTGCACTGTCAACAAAGGCACGGTATTGACCCGAACCCAGATCGGTTTCAATCTTTTTGGCGAGGTGAGCAAGACGTTGGCGCATGAGTTTGTGGTAGTCCCTGCCCAGCGCATAGCGCGACACATAAGCCCGTGTATCCCGGGCCAAAACCGACTCGGCGTCCGCGCAGTCAGGTAGATAATCCATTCGCACTGTCAGCACCGTGCAGGTGCCGGGCACTAATTCTGCGGGGCGGCTCCGTTTACTGCCATGGCGGGACATATAATCCATCGATCCCGCGAAACCATTATCCAGCCACTTGTTCAGGTAAGCCTCATGCTGCCCCAGATCCACGCCCGTAATTCCCAGTTGCTGAAACCCCAGCGCCTGCGCCCAGTCTTCCAGCAACGGCCTGAGTTCAGATGCAGTGCGCGGGGATGTGTTGTTGCCGGAGGTAGCCATGGGCGTATTCTGACAGACCCAAGATTCCCCGTCCCCTCGTGGCTTGGGTACACTGGGGCATGACTGATAAAGGTTTCCCCGCGATCGACCTGCCTGACGAGGCGGCCACCCTGGACTTTGGCCGGCGCCTGGCGGTGCTGGCCCGGCCGCCGCTGTGCATTCACCTGGTGGGGGATCTCGGAGCGGGAAAGACCACCCTGAGCCGGGGGTTGCTTCGCGGGCTGGGGCACGAGGGCAGCGTTAAAAGCCCGACCTATACCCTGGTAGAGCCCTACAGCATTGGCAGCTTGCAGGTTTTCCACTTCGATCTGTATCGATTGGCGGACCCTGGGGAATTGGCTTACATCGGCATTGAGGATTATTTTGCGGCCAGCGCTTTGATATTGGTGGAGTGGCCGGATCGGGGGGGCGCGCAGCTGCCGAATCCCGATTTGTCCTGTTATCTTGCAGTCTGCGACGAGGGCCGAAGGCTTCGCCTTGAACCGGGCTCAGACAAGGGGGTGGCGCTGTGCCGGCAATTCCCACGTGAGGGTTTTTCGGCAGCATAAGACTGAATCTCGCGGGCTTGCGGCCCGTGATTGGGAACATCACCATAGCGGAACCAGCGATGAGTGGGCTTTAAATTGGCGTCGGGTCGGGGAAATTTAAGATGCAGCGCGGTGCACGCCGGACGCCTGCTGTGGATGGCGTTGATAATCGCGCTCCCCCTGCAGGCGGCAGAGGTGCTCGATGTACGCCTGTGGCGTGCGCCAGACCACACGCGAGTGGTATTCGATTTGTCGGAGCCGGTTTCTCATTCGCTGCTTGAACTGGATAATCCACGACGGCTCGTTGTAGACATGCCTGATGTTCGTTTATTGGAAGCCCTGACCGACCTGCCAGTAGAAAATACACCCATCGACCGCGTCCGCTCGGGTGTCCGGGAGGGCGACGACCTGCGGATTGTTTTTGATCTGGCGGCGCAAATTCGCCCTAAAAGCTTTCCCCTCGCACCCAATGAACGCACCGGGCATCGCCTGGTGCTCGACCTGTTCGACGTGGCTTCGGATAGTGGGGAAGTCCAGGATGTCAAAAGTGTAGAGCAGTTGTCTGATCGCAGGGACATCGTGGTGGCCATTGATGCGGGTCACGGCGGGGAGGATCCCGGCGCGTTGGGGCCTAAGAAGCTCCAGGAGAAAAAAGTGGTCCTCGCTATTGCGCGCAAATTGGAAGCCCGATTGCGCCGGACACCGGGCCTGACACCGGTCATGATCCGCGACGGGGATTACTATGTGAGTCTTCGTGGCCGACGCGATCTTGCGCGAAAGCATCAGGCTGATTTGTTTGTTTCGATCCACGCGGATGCTTTTCGCCAGGCGTCGGCGAATGGCGCTGCGGTGTATGCGCTCTCGACAAAAGGAGCGACCTCAACGGCAGCAAAGTACCTGGCTGATCGGGAAAATGCCGCTGATCTGGTGGGGGGTGTTCGGTTATCAGACAAAGATGATGTTTTGGCGGGCGTGCTGGCCGACTTGTCCATGACCGCCACCCTCGACACCAGCCTGAGCCTGGGCGCTCGCGTGCTGGGGGAGATCGACGGTATTGCCAAGTTACACAAGCGCAAGGTCGAGCAGGCGGGTTTTGCGGTCCTGAAAAGCCCCGATATCCCGTCGATTCTGGTGGAGACCGGTTTTATTTCTAATCCGAGTGAGGCAGATCGGCTGAACACGTCGTCTTATCAGGACAAAATGGCCCGTGCCATTCACGACGGTATTGAGGTTTGGTTCAAATCCCATCCACCTGCTGGAACATTGCTGGCTTGGCAGCGCGCCCAGCAAGGGGGCAGCCAACAGTATGTCATTGCTCAGGGGGACACCCTGTCAGAGATCGCCGCCCGGTATCGAGTGAGCGTCAAGGCGCTACAGCAAACCAATGGAATCAGTGGTTCGACCATACGTCCTGGTCAAGTACTGACGATCCCGGACGCCTGATGTCGGGTGTTCGTATTCAGCGCCTCGCAACGCGGCTGGCGAACCAGATAGCGGCAGGTGAGGTGGTCGAGCGCCCAGCATCGGTCATCAAGGAAGCGCTTGAAAACAGCCTGGACGCCGGTGCCAGTCGGATCGATGTCGATCTTGAAGGTGGTGGCATACAACTCATGCGGATTCGCGATGATGGCGGCGGTATTGCCACGGAGGACCTGGCCCTGGCGCTGGCGCGGCACGCGACGTCCAAAATCAGCTCGATTGATGATCTTGAAGCCGTGGCGACGCTGGGTTTTCGCGGCGAGGCGTTGGCATCGATTGCGTCGGTATCACGGCTGTCACTGACCAGTAATTCAGCGGACTCGGTGAGCGCTGGAATGACTGCAACCACGGAAGGGCGTGATATGGCGGTGACAGTCAGCCCTGCGCCCCATCCCCGGGGCACCACGCTGGAGATCCGGGACCTCTTTTACAACACTCCCGCACGAAGAAAGTTTCTGAGGACAGAAAAAACAGAGCTGGGCCATATCGAAGAGGTCTTCAAACGGCAGGCCCTCGCGCGCAGTGATGTGGCATTTACTCTCCGACACAACGGCAAAACCCTGCACAGCCTGATGCCGGCCACCGATCCAATCGCTAGGGAGCGGCGGGTAGCGATGATCTGTGGATCGGCTTTTATGGAGCAGTCGGTGGCGCTTTCCCGGGACGGTGGGCACGTCAGCCTGCAGGGTTGGGTTGGGTTGCCCACTTTTTCCCGGAGCCAGGCCGATCTCCAGTATTTCTTCGTCAACGGCCGGGTCATTCGGGACAAATTGGTGACGCATGCCATTAAGCAGGCCTATCGGGACGTGCTTTTTCACGGTCGCCATCCCGCCTACGTGCTTTTTCTGGAGGTTGATCCGGCCGTCGTGGACGTCAACGTTCACCCGACCAAACACGAGGTTCGTTTCCGGGAAGGCCGTGAAGTTCACAGCTTTATTTTCAGCACGTTGCACCGCAGTTTGGCAGAGCTTCGCCCCGGCAATAGCGGCACAGGGGGTGAGGCCGTCAGTGAAGACAGCGGGGGAGCAGGGTCATGGTCTACCCCGCCGCAGCAACCCGGCATGGGACTGGGCCTGCCGACTACCGATATTGACCGAGGGGGCTTTTCGGGCAATCAAGCCAATGTAGCGTCCCTCACTCGCTTATACGGGACACCACCGCAAAGGCCGGGTGACGCCGCGGCGGGTGACACGCAGGGTCCCCAGGATGCAGAGGTGCCGCCATTGGGTTTCGCCCTCGCACAATTGCACGGGATCTACATTCTGGCGCAGAACGCCCAGGGTCTTGTCCTGGTGGACATGCACGCCGCACATGAGCGGATTACCTACGAACGCTTGAAACGCATGCGGGACGAGGATGGCATTAAGACACAGCCCTTACTGGTGCCCCAGACGGTGGCCCTGTCGGCCAGAGAGGTGGCCACTGCTGTGGAAATGGCTGATGCGCTGCAGGCACTCGGGCTGGTGCTCGATGCAACCGGCGATGAGCAACTGCTTATTCGGGAGGTGCCCATTGCCCTGATGGGTGATGGGTTGGAGGCTTTGGTCCGAGATGTGCTCTCGGACATGCTGAACTTTGGCACATCGGATCGGGTGGCGGCCCATGAGGACGAAATCCTCTCCACGATGGCCTGCCATGGTTCGGTTCGCGCCAATCGGCGACTGACGTTGCCCGAGATGAATGCACTGTTGCGCGATATGGAACTGACTGAGCGGTCGGGACAGTGCAACCATGGACGACCCACCTGGGTTCAACTGGGGATGACCGATCTCGACAAGCTATTCCTGAGGGGACGTTGAGATTGGGTGGGCCGCCGCTGTTCTGCGTCATGGGCCCTACTGCAGCGGGAAAAACAGAATTCGCAATCGCGTTGGCTGAGAAAATGGGCGGCGAGCTCATTTCAGTCGATTCAGCCCTTGTATACCGAGGCCTTAACATCGGCGCGGCGCGCCCGGATTATCCTCACCACCTGGTTGCTATCCGCGAGCCCGACAACCCGTACAGTGCGGCACAATTTGCCCTCGATGCGCGTGCCAGCATCGCGGACATCAGGCAGCGGGGCAGGGTGCCGATTTTGGTCGGTGGCACGCAGCTTTATTTTCGCGCCTTGCTGGATGGCCTCGCAGACATCCCTGCCAGCGACCCCGATACTCGCCGACAAATCGAAGCAGAGGCCAGTCGGGATGGCTGGCCGGCGCTCCACCGGCAGTTGGAGTCCGTCGACCCTGTGCTTGCCCATCGGCTACACCCAAACCACAGCCAGCGTATTGGGCGCGGTCTCGAAGTCTGGCGTATGACGGGTAAACCCCTCAGCCAGTGGCAGGAGGAGGGAGGCCGTAGCGGTCTCGGGGAGTCGCCGCTGACGCTGGTGATTTGTCCAAAAGACCGCGCCGTACTCCATGATCGAATTGCCCGGCGCTTCAAACTGATGCTGGACCAGGGTTTCGTCGAGGAAGTTGAGACACTTCGACGGCGGGGCGACCTGACGCCCGACCTGCCCGCAGTGAGGGCTGTGGGTTACCGACAAATTTGGTCTTACCTTGAGGGCGAAATTTCATTTTCCGAGGCCTGTGAGGCGGCTGTTGCGGCGACTCGCCAACTAGCCAAACGCCAGCTGACCTGGTTGCGCAGCTGGCCTGCCGATGGCTGGTTACTGACGGGGGAATCGGGTGGGCTCATCGCCACCGAGGGTCTGGAGCCACCGGAATGGATGCTTTCGTCGAATCACCCGAGCTGGATAGGGGAGGAAAGCGGTAAACTGGCCGACGATCTCCTGCTCCATGAGGCCATTTTGGCCCTTTTCGGGAACTAACTCGCCAACTTGCGAGCCTAAGCGCTATACTTCCCAGCCGCGCTATTGCGCGCTTTTTTGGTGTCGCCGATTTGTGACACCGCTTTTTTTACAAGGAGTTATCATGTCAAAGGGGCACACGCTACAAGACCCTTACCTGAATGCGCTACGCAAAGAACGGGTTCCCGTTTCCATCTATCTCGTTAACGGTATCAAGCTTCAAGGCCAGATTGAGTCATTCGACCAGTTTGTCGTGCTGCTAAAAAATACGGTGTCCCAGATGGTCTACAAGCACGCCATCTCCACCGTCGTGCCGGCACGGAATGTTCGAATTCCGCTGGCAGGCCCCGAGGAGGAAGACGCCGATAACGGCTAAATCCTCAGACGCCCAATTGTTCGACCGCCACAGTGGTGGCGAGAACGTGGTGTTGGTTCAATTGGTCATCGATGATGGTGGCCCCGATCTCGATGCCCGTGAATTCGAAGAGCTGGTGATCTCAGCAGGCGGCAGGCCGGTTGCCCTCGTGACAGGGCGGCGCAAGGTTCCTGCGGCCCGGTTTTTTGTGGGATCCGGCAAGTTGGAAGAAATTAAGGCGGTGAAAGAGGCTGAGGGAGCTGACCTTGTGGTCTTCAACCATCCTCTGTCACCCAGCCAGGAACGGAACCTGGAGGCTGCCCTCGAGTGTCGCGTCATTGCCAGAACGGGTCTGATTCTGGACATCTTTGCTCAGCGCGCACGGACACATGAAGGCAAACTTCAGGTGGAGCTCGCCCAGCTGCAGCATATGAGCACCCGTCTTGTCAGGGGGTGGACACACCTCGAACGCCAAAAGGGCGGCATTGGCCTGCGCGGGCCCGGAGAGACGCAGCTTGAAACAGATCGCCGCCTGCTACGGGCGCGTATTCGCGCTATTGAGTCCCGACTGGACAAGGTCAAGGCGCAGCGCGCCCAGAGTCGGCGTGCCCGGAAGCGAGCGGAACTGCCCCTGGTATCAATTGTGGGTTACACCAACGCTGGCAAGTCCACGCTGTTCAATCGTTATGCTGCCGCGGATGTGTACGCCGCGGACCAGCTCTTTGCGACCCTTGACCCGACCCTGCGCCGCGTCGAAATCCCCCACCTCGGTGATGTTGTATTGGCCGATACCGTGGGCTTTATATCCGATCTTCCCCACGCCCTGATCGATGCGTTCAAGGCAACCCTCGAGGAGACCCTGAATGCCGATCTGCTGCTGCATGTGGTTGACGCGGCCGCCGAGCAGCGGGAGCACTGGATGAGCGAAGTTGACCTTGTTTTGTCTGAAATAGGCGCCGGACACCTGCCCACCCTGGTGGTGTATAACAAAGTGGATTTGCTGGAGCAGCAGGCACGGGTTGTCCGCGATGCATCGGGATTGCCGGTGGCGGTCTATCTTTCGGCCCGTGATGGCGACGGGCTCGAACTGCTGGAAGAGGCATTGCGGGAGCGCCTGCAGGAGGATGTGTTTGAAGGTGACGTCGAGGTGACCCCGAGTGAGGGCCGGTTGCGGGCCGCGCTTTTTGATCTCGGTGCGGTGCTCGAGGAGTCATTTACGACCTCGGGCAACAGCGTACTGTCGGTTCGTTTGCCACAAAAAGCCTGGGATCGCTTGCAACATCGACATTGAGTCCCCATGTCGTTAGGTGCGCAACGCCAATTTTGTTAGACTGCATTCGTTAACAACCAAGGAATTACCCATGTCATGGAATGAGCCCGGGGGCGGAAACAACCGACCACGCGATCCCTGGGGCGGCAACGACCAGGGGCCGCCCGATCTTGATGAAGCCCTGAAAAAGCTTCAACAGCGACTATCTGGCTTATTTGGTGGCCGGGGAGGCGGGGGTGCCGGTGGCAGCGCCAGTGGCGGCGGTCGTATGTCCGGCGCGCTGCTCGGTGTTGTTGCTGCGGGTGCCATCACCGTGTGGGCGCTGCTGGGCTTTTACCAGTTGGACGAGCAGGAGCGAGCGATTGTGCTGCGATTTGGAGAATACTCCGGCACCTTGCAGCCTGGCCTGCAATGGAATCCACCCCTCATTGATGAAGTGATTGTGGTCAATACGACAAAAATTCGGGCATCGCAGGTTCGAGAGGTCATGCTGACACAGGACGAGAATATCGTTGAAGTCACCATGTCTCTTCAGTACCTGATCGACAACCCTGAAAAGTTTGTGCTTGAAGTTCGCGATCCCGAAGTTTCATTGCAACACGCCGCCCAGAGTGCCCTGCGCCACGTCGTGGGTGACAGCACCATGGATCTTGTTCTGACTGAAGGCCGTGCTGCGATCGCAGGCGATGTTCGAGAGCGCCTACAGACGTACCTCGACAACTACGGCACGGGCATTCGTGTGAGCAAAATTAATATCGATGAAGGCAAACCCCCGGCGCAGGTTCAGGGGGCATTTGATGACGTGATCAAGGCCAGAGAGGATGAGGAGCGGGTTAAAAATGAGGCCCAGTCTTACGCCAACGGCATCGTGCCAGAAGCTCGGGGTCGCGCGCAGCGCGTACTCGAGGAGGCCAGCGCCTACCAGCAGCAGGTGATGGCTCAGGCCGAAGGTGAGGCGTCCCGATTTACCCAGCTTCTGGCTGAGTATGAAAAGGCACCGCAGGTCACCCGGGACCGCCTCTACCTGGATGCCATGCAGACCGTCATGTCGAATACCAACAAGGTGCTGGTGGACGTCGACGGTGGCAACAACGTGATGTACCTGCCTCTGGATAAGTTGGCTCCTCCCTCGGGAAGCCGGTCGGCCGCAGGCAGCTCGCGCAGTGGCCTGAGTGAGCGTGACCTCCGGGATATTACCGAGCGACTCAAGCAGGAGTTGCAGCGTGATATTGATGTTTCAGACACCCGAAGGAGTAACCGCTAATGACTGTTAAGCAGCTCTGGGTAGGCATACTCCTGACTTTGGTTGTTGTGGTGCTGTCCAATTCACTTTACGTGGTCAAAGAAACCCAGCGGGGTGTTCTGCTCAAGTTCGGTGAGGTAGTGAATCCTGACTTGAAGCCGGGCATCCATATCAAAGTGCCCTTTGTGAATAATGTTCGCCTGTTCGACGGCCGGATTTTAACCGTCGATTCGCCGGCTGAGCGTTTTTTCACCCAGGAGAAAAAAGCGTTGATCGTGGATTCCTATGCGAAGTTCCGCGTCCTGGACACGGCGACCTATTACACGGCAACCAACGGTGAAGAAGTACGTGCTGCCGGTCTGCTGGCCCAGCGAATTAACGACGGCCTGCGTAACGAGGTGGCGGTCAGAACAGTGCAAGAGGTGGTATCCGGCCAGCGCGACGAAGTGATGGACGCGATAACCCAGCGGCTCTCTCAGGTGGCCGCAACTGAATTGGGTGTTGAAGTGATTGACGTGCGAGTGAAGAAGATTGACCTGCCGCCTGATGTATCCAATTCGGTTTATCGTCGGATGAATGCCGAACGGGAGAAGGAGGCGCGTGAACTGCGCTCTGAAGGTCAGGAACTCGCTGAAGGTATTCGTGCCGCGGCGGACCGGGAGGTGACGGTCCTCGAAGCCAACGCCTTCCGAGACTCGGAGAAGATCAGAGGTTTGGGTGACGCAGAGGCGACACGTATTTACGCCGAAGCCTACAACCAGGACCCGGAGTTCTATGCTTTTGTTCGCAGTCTGAGGGCGTATCAGGAGACCTTCAGCGGTGGCAGCGATGTGATGCTCATCGAGCCGGATAACCAGTTCTACCAGTACTTGAGAAGTCAGGATGCCGGCAGCTCGTCCGGCAAGTAAGTCTGGCCATGGTTTCGGATAAACGTTGGTTATTACCCGACGGTATCGATGAGCTGTTGCCCGACCAGGCCGGAGCCGTCGAGGCGTTGCGGCGTGCGCTACTCGACGAGTGCGCTCGCTGGGGATACCGCTACGTCATTCCACCGCTGGTTGAATTCACCGATTCGCTGCTGGTGGGCTTGGGCGCCGACCTCGATGTTCTGACTTGTAAATTTTCCGATCGTAACAGTGGTAAAACCCTCGGTGTCCGAGCGGATATGACACCCCAGGTAGCACGTATTGACGCGCATTCCCTGGCCGAGGATGGCGTCACCCGGCTGTGCTATTCCGGTTCTACGCTGCACAGTACCGCCCAGTCGGTGCTGTCAGGGCGCTCTCCCATTCAACTGGGCGCGGAGCTCTTTGGTTGCCCGGACATGACGGCAGACCTCGAAGTTATCGAATTGATGCTGACCCTTTTGGAGCGTGCTGATACCGTCGAGCATCATGGCCCTGTAACGCTCGATGTGGGGCACGTGGGGGTTTACGAAGCAGTTCTCGCGGATTCGGGTGTTGAGGAGTCCATCGCCGACGCCGTATTTGATGCCCTGCAACGGAAATCGCTGCCCGACCTTGAAGCGGTTCTTCAGGCCAGCCATCCCGACATGGCGGGTGTTCTCAGGGCGCTGGTGAATCTTCATGGCGGTGTGGATGTGCTTGAAAGGGCGCGGGACTGCCTCGCCGGCATTCCCGGCGCACTGGCTGCACTCGATGAAGTGGAGCACATTGTAAAAAGCGTTGCCGCCGCGCACCCCGATGTATCTGTATATGTTGATCTCGCCGAGCTGCGAGGCTTTCGTTACCACACGGGCCTGGTTTTTGGGGCTTACCTCGAAGGCTTCGGTGCTGCTGTGGTGACCGGAGGGCGATACAACAATGTCGGTTCGGTTTTTGGTCGCCAGCGGTCAGCAACGGGCTTTGCTTTTGACCTGAAGGCGCTGACCGCGGCTTCCGGAACTGACACATCCCCCAGTGGTTGGGTATCGGCGCCGGAATCAACCGACCCCCAATTGGCATTGCGCGTTCGCGAGCTCCGGCAGTCGGGACGAACGGTAGTGACTGCGCTGGGTGGTATGCCGGACCCCCGGTGCCGTGAGGCACTGGTCGAAGGGGAAAACGGCTGGGCCTGTCAGCCTTTGAGCCCGGGAGAGGCTGAATGAGCAAAAATGTTGTGGTTCTGGGCACCCAATGGGGTGACGAGGGCAAGGGAAAGATTGTCGACCTGCTCACGGAGCAGGCGTCAGCGGTTGTTCGTTTTCAAGGCGGCCATAATGCCGGGCACACGCTGGTTATAAAGGGAGAAAAGACGGTTCTGCATGTGATCCCCTCCGGTATCCTCAGGGAGGGGGTGCAGTGCCTTATTGGCAATGGAGTGGTGCTGTCTCCCGCTGCGTTGCTCAAGGAGATGGCCGAACTCGAGGCCCGTGGCGTACCCGTGCGTGAGCGGCTGATGATTTCTTCTGCCTGCCCACTCATCCTCGCCTATCATGTTGCGCTGGACCAGGCGCGTGAAATGCGCAGGGGAGACAACAAAATAGGTACCACGGGTCGAGGAATAGGCCCCGCCTACGAAGATAAGGTTGCGCGCCGTGGTCTCCGCCTGGGAGATCTGCGCAATCCGGATCGATTCAGTGAGACTTTGCGGGAAGTCCTCGATTACCACAACCACGCTTTGGTGCATTACTACGGTGCCGAGGCCCTGGATGCCGACGAGGTCTTTGAGCAGGCAATGGCGGAAGGCGAACAGCTACTGCCCATGATGGGCGACGTCACCGCCACCCTTCACGAATTCCGGAAGACCCAGGCCCATATAATGTTCGAGGGCGCCCAGGGTTCCCTGCTCGATATAGACCATGGCACCTATCCCTTTGTCACCAGTTCCAATACCACCGCCGGTGGTACGGCCACCGGGTCAGGCTTCGGTCCGCTGTATCTCGACTACGTCCTTGGGATCACCAAGGCCTACACCACTCGTGTCGGCTCCGGGCCCTTTCCCACCGAATTATTCGATGCAACGGGAGAACGACTTGCAGATCGCGGCCATGAATTTGGCGCAACGACGGGCCGCCCAAGACGTTGTGGATGGTTTGATGCCGTCGCACTGAGAACCGCAGTTAATATCAATTCCCTTTCTGGCCTGTGCCTTACCAAACTTGACGTACTGGATGGCCTTGAGGAAATTCGTGTCTGTGTTGCCTACTCAGACAGTGAGGGTAACGCGGTGTCAAATCCTGTTGATGCCGTTGACTATGAGCAGGTAACGCCCGTCTATGAGACACTGCCCGGATGGAGCGAATCGACGGTGGGAGTTCGCAGTGTGGATGCGCTGCCCCAAGCGGCACGGAGCTACATTGCTCGACTGGAAGAGCTGGTAGGCGCGCCCATCGACATTATTTCCACTGGCCCTGATCGCGAGGAAACAATCGTGCTTCGCAACCCATTCGACTGATCCCATGCTGACTGCCACCAAGCTGCTGTCGCTGTTGGTCTATCCCCTCTCCCTGGGGCTGCTGTTATTACTGATCTCTGTGCTCACCGGAATGTTTGGCCGGCGGGGGTTAAGCTGGTTGATGGGTTTCCTGGCGTTTCTGGTGATCTATTTCCCTGCAACCGAATTTGGCTCTGAAGCGCTAATGCAGCCTTTGGAGGGGCGGCATCCTGCGTTTTCACCCGAGGAGTTGCCCGTTGCTGATGCCATCGTATTGCTCGGTGGTGCCGGTAATGGGGAATCAAGATTTGGTCGCGGTACCGACCTCAACGACGCAGCCGATCGCGTGATGTTTGCAGCGGAGTTATATTTCGCCCAAAAAGCACCTGTGATCCTTATTTCAGGTGGATCGGAGCTGCCCAGGCTGCCGGAGTCGGAATTATTGGCGCAGCAATTGCAGGCACTGCAGGTGCCCCGACGCCAACTCCTGCTCGAGACCGAGAGTCGAACCACGTATGACAATGCGGTCATGGCAGGTGAGATGCTGAAGAATGGGGGGTTCAAGCACATTCTTCTTGTGACCAGTGGCGCGCACATGCGGCGCTCTCTGGCTTTATTCGAGCAACAGGGGCTACAGGTGACCGCCGCTGCAGCTGACCACCAGATTCCAAAGTTTGCCGATCCCTTTATCCCGGGCTGGGTGCCCACGTACCCCCGCCTTGCCCGGTCCAGCCGGGCGATTCATGAGTGGGTGGGCTACTGGGCTTACGACAACTCGGGCAAGCTGTAGCTGCTGTTGGTGCCGTCCGCTACACGAACTGCAATTTCATTTCACTGTAGCTGCATCCCGTCCAGCGCTTGAAGGCGCGGTAAAAACTGTTCACCTCCGCATAGCCCAACTTCCAGGCCAGGGTCTTACCCGGCACCCAGCGTTCTTCGAGCTGGCACTCGCATCGGTATTGCCGCACCTGATCGAGTAACTCCTGATAACTGATGCGATCTACCCTCAGGCGCCGGCGCAGCGTGGTGGGGCTGACTCCCAGCGTATCGGCAACGTGCTCAGACCGTAAGCGACTGAGATCGCCTTTGATCAGAAGCCCGACAACCCGCAGGGTTGTGTGGGACATGCTGTCTACGGATCGCTGAGTTACGCGCTCGATTTGCTCGGTATCAACCTCGGGTTTTGGAACGCTGACTCGAATAACCCGTTGGTTTCTTGGCAGCGCAGGTTGATAGGTGCGGGGCAGGGTGTTGTTTAAGGTTTGCATTGCACACTCCATGTGTAGAGGCAGATGGATCTCGAGGGTGTCGATAGATCCGGTGCCCTCGAGGCCGGTCCGGCGTGCCTTCCATGGCAGCCGTTGAATCCAGCTTAGTCCGATGCCCGACAATTACCAGCAAAATGCGATGAGCTGCACTTATTTGATGGTAAGTCACCGGGAAAGCATGGCGGCCTCGAGTACGTTGTTGGGCAGTGGGCAGTCGATGACAGCGGCAATCGCCTTGATGAGCGTGAGCTCTCGCGAGGACATTTCGTCATCCTGTTCCGCGACCTTTGCCAGGGCCTTGAGGATGGTGACCTTTAGTAATGGGTAGCACGCCACCAGTTGATCAACGGCCTTGCCAAATTCCTGCACGCCCAGTTGCTCCGGCTGGGGTAGGGTGAGCGGCATATCGAGCACCTCGGCTCCCGACTGAAAGGCTGTTTGGGTATCCGTCTTGCCCAGTTGCGCCAGGGTGCCAAGGGCGATCGCCAGCGAGGTGGACACCTGCTCCAGCTTGGCGAACTGGGCGCGGTGTCGGGTTCTCACGAATTGAGGATCGAGATAATGACGCACCAGTTGATACAAACACCACTCGAAAAGATCAACGCGACCATCAGCGCGGATAAAATTGAGCAGTAGTTGTTTGAAGGTTTTGTACTGCGGTTCGGAGAGTGTTTTTAGCGTGGGCAGGCACAATTCGATCAGCGGCAGGCGCAACTCGGGCGCCAGATCCTGCAACTCCCTGCCGCTTTGTGCCACAAGCAGTTCCAGACCCCTGATATTCGCTTTCTCAACAGCCGCCAGCTGTACTTTTTGGGTGTCCTCATGCCAAAGCAGGCCCAATATAAGGCTCATGGCGCCCAGCGGTTCACGGGCATCTTCAATAATCCTGCCCGCAAGTTCCGGTAGGGAGGGCGCTGCTTCCACGGGCTCATCCGGCTGGGCACTACTATCAAGATCAATAAGCATCGCGGCAGGTAGCGCGGTACTTATGGCTCGACGGGCCTGATTAAGACCCATTTCGTCAGCCAGCTTTGGCACCAGTGCGCGATGGTCTGGGGACCGGTCGATAAACCTGCCGTCCCAGTGCGGGTCTACCCTGAGAATACGTTTTTCCAGCTTTGGGTGGGTGGCAAAGAGCATCCAGAGGCGGTGCTTGACCTGACCAAAAAAGAGGTGGGACAGCTCTTCTGCCCGTGCGGTATGGACCAGCGTACCGGGCGTGTAGCCCCCAATAACTTTGAGTGCATTGCCAATGCCGTCCGGATTACGGGTGAACTGGACCGAGGAGGCATCTGCAAGGTATTCCTTTTGCTTGGAGATGGCTGACTTGATCAGTCCCGCCATCAAGCCACCGATGAGCCCGATCAGATACAGCCCGAGACCGATCACCAGCAGGCCTGCGGTATCGTTCTTTCGACTGCTGGATCGCACCCGGCGCCGGCCTCCACTGCGCAGCAGGACTGCACCAATATCCCCTATAAAGGTGATGCCGCGGAGCATGGCAGCGAGGCGGATGCTGAGCCGCATATCGCCGTTCAGGATATGGCTGAATTCATGGCCTATGACACCCTGTAACTCATCACGGCTCAGCTGAACCATGGCCCCGCGGGTGACAGCAACGACAGCATCGCCGGGGGAAACACCAGCTGCCAGAGCGTTGATGCCCCGCTCGTCATCCATGACGTAGAGCGGGGGCACGGGCATATTGGCTGCCAGCGAGATTTCCTGAACGATATTCTGGGCCCGGCGCTCATAGGCATCCTGGGTGCCTGAAGCTACGGGTCGGCCCCCCAACGCCTCAACGACAGCCCTGCCCCCCTGTGAGAAACGAATCCAGTTGTACAGCACCACCGCGCCAATGACGGTCATGACACAGGCGCTGATGACCAGTGTGGACCGGATGTCCAGCATTGACAGACTGTCGGCCAGATCAGCGTTGAGCCCGGAACCCCCTGAAAAGCCCAGCGCCAGCGCCAGGAAGACATTGGTGAGTACCACAAGTACCAGAACCGCAAGGGTAAAAAGGAGGGTCAGCAGTCGGGTGTTACGCCTTGCAACATCCTGCTCGCGGAAAAAATCCACAGATCAGTTCAACTCAGGAGAAACTGATGCTCGGGGCCTGTTGAATCGCCGCGCTGTCTTCAAACTCCAGAAGATTGGCATCTTCCCGATAGCCAAAGAAATTGCCGATAACAATATTGGGAAAGCTTTGGCGATAGGTATTGAAGTTCATCACCGCGTCATTGAAGCCCTGCCGCGCAAAAGCGACCCGATTTTCTGTTGAGGTCAGTTCCTCAGACAGTTGCTGCATGTTCTCACTGGCTTTTAGGTCGGGGTAGGCTTCCATGACCACATTGAGCTTTCCCAGTGCACTACCCAGAGCCCCCTCGGCCCCCGACAGGGTTTTGATGGCTGTCGGGTCCACCCCGCTTTGCGTAACGGCAGACAGCGCCGCAGCGGCTTCATTCCTTGCCGCGATGACGGCTTCAAGAGTCTCCCTCTCATGGGTCAGGTAACCTTTTGCGGTCTCTACCAGATTGGGGATGAGGTCATACCGGCGTTTAAGCTGCACCTCAATCTGTGCGAAGGCATTTTTGTAGCGGTTGGTCAGGGCGACCAGTTGGTTGAAAATTGCCACACCCCACACCAACAGTACGGCAAGGGTGGAGAAGAAAATGATGCCTGACGTACTCATAAGGTGTCCTCCATAGACTCCAGGTGAAGCTACAGACTAGCCGTGCGAGCGGGGTACGTCCACAGTGCTCGGGCTGGGGTTATGTTGTTGCTCTTGCGCAGCGCGTCGTTGGCTTTGTCCCAGGTATCTGCCTGCGAACCGTGATGTGCGCTGGGGGATGTGGGCTGGGTTGTTGCTGTAGCTGGGCAGGCGAGTCATGCCAGGCATCCCCGGATCTGTAACGCAGATCGTAGTCAGGATTCGCCATCGCGTTCAGGCCGGAGGGGAGGGAACCCAGCCCCATCGAAAATTTCCGGGATTTATGAGCTGCTCTCTGGGGCCGATTTTTCAGCCCAGTACTGGCTGACGGTTTGCTCGCCAAAGGCCGCAATGGCCTCAAAAAAAGTTTCAGGATCGTCATGCCGGAGCCTGGCGAGATCCCGCTCCATCTCTTTGGCAAAGATCAGCTCGGGCTGATCGTTGCGCACGGCCTCGAGAATGGCCGCAGCGCAGTCCATCGGATCGTCACCGGCATCAATGACGGCGTCCGATTGGCCCCGTCGACTGCCATCACCGGTAATGGCATTGCGTGAAACGTCAGTGGCAACCGACCCCGGCAGGATGTTGGTCACTTTGATGTTGTGGACCTTGTCCACTTCACTTCGAAGGGCATCCATGTAGCCGATCAGGCCATGTTTGGCCGCACAATAGGCGGTGCGAAGGGGCGCTCCGATGCGACCGGCTACGGAGCTGATGGCAACAATATGGGCCCCGCCGGCGTCCGCCATGCGCCCCAGCTGGAGTTGGGTGAGCCAGATGGGGGCTACCAGATCAATGTTGATCAACTCTGAATAAACTTCAGGTTTTGCGTCGAGGGCGATACAGCGCTGGCTGATACCTGCATTATTGATCAACACATCCACTCGACCCCGCCATTGCCAGGCGGCATCAACCACGCCTGCCAATGCGGGATAATCTGTGGCTTCAAAGGGTAGGATCAGGCTTTCCACGGTCAGTGATGCGGCCAGTTCCTGCAGCGCGTCTTCCCTTCTACCTGACAGAATCAGGAAACAACCGGCGTCTGCAGCTTTTATTGCCAGTGCCTTGCCAATGCCTGACGACGCCCCGGTGATCCAGGTGACTTTGTTGGCGAGATCGGTCACGGCGTGTCTCCTTGATGGGATAGAAATGGGCATAGCCCCGAAAATGTCACAAATCGCTGGGTTGTTGCGGTAACGATCAGCACACCCCCGTTGCCTGATAATGGGTCATGACGTACCCGCCCTTGCCACCACGTGGCTTGAATTCATTCAAGGCACGTGGGCCTCAATAACAACATCAATGTCCTGAAGTGTTGTGTCACCCAGGGCACTGGCAATAGCCGCCTCTATCTCCTCTGGGGTGACCAGGCGCCCCTCAGCCTCAGCCGTATCGAGAACCGCCCCAATCACAGCAGGGAGTTGGGCGACTTCATCAGCAGCACCCTCCGTTTCAAGGCTGATTTCCACAACCTGATTGCTATCATGTGCATGTTGGGCGTCGACGGCCATTACGATTCTGTGCCGTTTTGATGCCCTGGCGCTCATGTCTTCAGGTATTTGAGCTGGCTCCATTGCGGCCTGCGCAATTTCCTCTCCGGCAGTGATGATGGATACTATTTTCTGATCCGCCTGCTGTGGGGCGAGATGATCATCAAGGATGATCGCACCACCCACCAGGAATCCAATAACCAGTGCAGGTCCATAGGGTTGCGGCACGGCAGAGCCTCCAACTGTGATGTTCTGATCGGAGGCGCTCGCAACCTAATGGGCTCAAGAGCGTTCCCCCACGGATTATGACGCTAGGGTACTGGCCGGACAGCCAGCGGGTAAACCTTAATTTTCTCCAGGCGGGACTGAACTAGGTGCCCTGTGCGGGTGAGTCCAGTGTGATCGTAGGCATGGTAATTTCGGCGCAGGCACCCTCTTCTGTGTCGATGAAGCGCATGGCTCCCCCGGCACTCGCGATAATGCCATGGCTGACCGACAAGCCGAGGCCGGTACCGGAACCAACGGGCTTTGTCGTTACAAATGGCTCAAGAACGCTGTCTCGTTGCTCAGAGGGTATGCCCACACCGTTGTCTGATACGGTGATCGTTACGCGTTCATCGTCAGCTTTGATTTTGATCACGACCTCGCCTTCAAAACCGGGTGTACTGGATTCTCGACGGCGCTCCTTGATTGCATCCTTTGCATTGGAAACGAGATTCATGAGTACCTGTTCAAACTTGATCAGGTTGCAGGGAATTGCCACGGATACGTCGCTCGGCTCAATGGAGAGCGCGATGTTTTCCACCTTCAGGGTTTGCTCAGTCATTTGACCGGTATTTTCGATGGCTGCAAGCGGATCGCAGTAGGTTTCTTCATCTCCTGCCTCCCGCCCGTACAGCAACAATTGCCGGACGATATTGGCCGCACGTTCAATCTGATGGTTCACTTTGTCAAAGGTGTCCACCACCTTTTCATCCAGCAGGGATTTTTTCTTCAGATAGTTGCGCACATTCATCGTGGCAAGCCGAATCACGTTGAGCGGCTGGTTGATTTCATGAGCTATGCCCGCGGCCAGTTCCCCGATAGAAGCAAGCTTGGAGGACTGAATCAGCTGAACTTGCTGCCGCTTTTGTTCGTCTATGTCTTGAGCTGTGAAGCACATATAGGTTTCGTCAGTGTCCGATGGTGTCATCGGAAACAACGAGTAGCGCCGCCATACCTTTTGACCGCCCACGGGGATCAGAATCTCCTGGTGATAAATCGATTGCCCATTCATGACCGCTTTACGAGCAGCCAGTGAGATGGTTTGAAGTTCCGGGCTCATCCTGTCGAGGATCAACATCGACTCGGGCGGGTCGACGGGTAAGTCGAGTAATTCCCGTACGCGTGGGTTGAGGAAAATTTCCCTGCCGGATTTGGTGGATATGGCCACGCCAATATCGGCGGCCTGAGCAAAGGCTTCAAACAGTGCCGCGCCGCGGCTCAGTTCCTCCAGCGCCCTGCGCTGCTCGGAAATATCGCGTGTCAGGCCCTCGCCAGCGATAGGCGACCCGTCTTCATCCACTATGAGGCGGGCGCTGGTTGCCACCCAGAACTTGCCACGTGGCCCCCGCATTTCGGCTTCGAAGTTCTCGACGACTCCGTCACCGTTTGCAAGCTCTTCCAGGAAGCGTTCGCGTCCGGCCGGATCGGCATAGTGATCACTGACCTTTACCCCGATGATCTCCTCAATATGGTCATAACCAAAAGTCTCGAGCATGGCGCTGCTGGCCGCGAGGACCTCCCCTTCCATGCTGGCCCGATAGTAGGCAAAGGGGAGTTCGTTTATGGCGTTTATCGCGTCCTCGGGAGACAGGGACTGGAGCCCTTTTACAGCTGGGATTTTGCTGTCCATGCTATGGCCTTACTTTCCGCTTTCTTTATCCGATTTACACGCCGCATATTCTTTTTTGCATACCGGGTTTCGCGCAATTTTGGACCACCCAGGGTCCACTCTGCCGCCGGCGCCAGGTTAACCGGCAGGTCGCCCCAACCATCGAACATCGTACCTTAGCTAGGGTGTCAGTGCGTCCCATTGCAGGGGCGCGGCGGCACGAATGCGTTCGGCGTCGGGTTCCAGCAGAAAGCCGGCGTTCAGGGCCACATCGGTCGCCTCGTTCACGGCATCAACATAGCCGGTCTTGTCCACGTAAAGGCTGGCCATTGTTGCCGCATCGAATAATTGCGTACTTCCGGATAGACGACACCCCAGACTTCCTTCATTCAGTGCGCCCGACAGCACCGCCGCAGGGGCATCGACGTAGGGTGTACGGACACCGCCTTTCACATTGCCATAGTCGTCGTAGACGTAGTCTGAGTCGTCATCCAGGGTCTCAAGGCGAAGGGCTTCGCTGGCAGCAGTGCCATCCCGGACCCAGCCATCAAGAGCATCAAAGGCGGCCATGTAGACCCAGGGATAGGCGCCCGAATTAATGGGTTTTTCGCACTCAAATACGCCCAGAATGGAGGTGTTTTCTACGACCAGAGCAAACTCAGCACCCACCCCCACGTCGTTGCGGCCTGTAACCAGTTGGTAGTTATCGGTATGGGCGACTCCTGCCACTTCCCACAGGCGGAAGAAGTCGCTGTCGGGCTGCCGCTCATCCACCGCACCCAGGGGGATCACGTCGGTCTCGCCCTGCAAATTGATCACAGGGAACGGTAAGTCGTCTCTGAAAGTGACTGATTCAGGCGCCGGTATGTCGGTCTGGGGCTCCTGTGACAGGGGTTGGCTGCTGTTGTAACGGCTATCGATCAGAAAGGCATCGTAGGCCCCGTAAAGTGGCTGCACAGCGTTGATGTAGGTCAGTAACCGTGAGGCAGATTGGGATTCGCCCGCGGCAATCAATACCTCAGCTGTCCAGCCACCGAGAAGGCCGTCGTCGGCGGTGTCTCGAATTGCTGCTGAGACCTGCGTGAAAATGTCGTAGGAGAACGTGTCTCCTGGATGGACCAGCGTTTCGTAACGTTCGGGGTTGGCAACCTTCAGGGCGAGGGGCAGTGGTGCGTCCTCCACACCCTCAATACCCACAATTTGCGCCGAGACGTTGACCCAGGCATG
>JAKMEU010000072.1 GCA_022425845.1 Luminiphilus sp.
CAAAGCCCGCTGACAACGCTGGTGACTTTCCTCGGTGCCGTCACCCAGCCTAAGCATCCAGTCCCGACTGCGGCGAAAATGGTAGCGGCTCTCTTTGACCGCTTTGGCGCCAATGGCAGCGAGTTGGGGATCAGCGCTGTGGGACAGTGCTTCCGTAAAGGGAAGAGAATAGGCATCGTAGAGAAATTGGCGGCAAATCGTAAAAGCGAAATCCCCCCGGGGCAATT
This sequence comes from Luminiphilus sp., assembly GCA_022425845.1. Classification (GTDB taxonomy): domain Bacteria; phylum Pseudomonadota; class Gammaproteobacteria; order Pseudomonadales; family Halieaceae; genus Luminiphilus. The sequence goes on from JAKMEU010000072.1 coordinate 228, forward strand.
CGCACAACAGGAGATTGGTAAACTCTCGCACGTCACGCGTGTACGCGAGGCTATCCTCGGTACACTCGCCCCCGATACGCTGGGCCGCATACTGGTAAAACAGTCGCGCCCGCCCGATGAAGTCCAGCGCCACATTACCCAGCGCAATGTCCTCCTCCAGAAACGGTGCATGGCTCATCCATTCAGACAGGCGATGCCCAAGAATCAAGGCATCGTCACCCAGGCGAACCGCATAGCGCGCAACCGCATCCTCGGACGTCACAGGCTATCGACCCCCTCGGGTAGTTCGTACATCGCCGCATGACGATAGGGCTTGTCATCGAGCGGGTCATAAAAACTCTCACAATCCGACTCTTGTGAGGCCGTGATATCCCTGGAGGCCACCACCCAGATACTGACCCCCTCACCCCGACGGGTATAGACATCTCGGGCGTATTCCAGCGCCTGTGCAGGGTCGTCAGCGTGAAGGCTCCCGACATGCTTGTGATCCAGACCCCGCCGGGAGCGGATGAACACCTCGTAGAGCTGCATTTGATCGGCCATCGTCACACCCTCAGGCCGCGTCTTCGGTTTTATGTCGGTGCTTGGCCTCATGGGCTGCCATGGCTTCCCGTACCCAGGCACCCTCGTCATGTGCGCGTTTGTGATGCGCCAGTCGCTGCCGATTACAGGGGCCATTACCCGAGATGACGCGCTCAAATTCCTGCCAGTCGATATCGCCAAAATCATCATGGCCTCGCGACTCATTCCAGCTGAGATCGGCGTCGGGCACCTCAAGACCGATGGCAAGGGCTTGCTGTACAGCCTGATCCACGAACTGCTGTCGCAGTTCATCATTACCTCTGCGCTTGATCTTCCATTTCATCGACTGGGCAGAATGCGCCGACTCACCATCATGGGGGCCAAACATCATCAGGGAAGGCCACCACCAGCGGTTCAACGCATCCTGCGCCATAGCGCGCTGAGACTGGGCGCCCTGCATCAGGGTCATCATGATGTTGTAACCCTGGCGCTGATGAAAACTCTCCTCCTTGCAAATACGCACCATTGCCCGGGCATAGGGGCCGTAGGAGGTATTCTGCAGCGACACCTGGTTGACGATGGCCGCGCTGTCGACCAACCAGCCAATCGCGCCGATGTCCGCCCAGGTCAGCGAGGGGTAATTGAAAATGGAGGCGTATTTGCTTGCCCCGCTGTGAAGGCGTCCAATCATTTCTTCCCGGGTGGTACCCAGTGTTTCCGCCGCCGCGTACAGGTACAGGCCATGGCCGGCTTCATCCTGCACCTTGGCCATCAGGATGGCTTTGCGCTCCAGCGTCGGTGCGCGGGTAATCCAGTTGCCCTCGGGCTGCTCGCCGATCACCTCTGAATGCGCATGCTGGGAAATCTGCCGAATCAGGTTCTGGCGATACTTTTCCGGCATCCAATCCTTGGGTTCGATTTTTTCCTCGGCATCAACCCGGGCCTGAAAAATTCGCTCATTCGAACTCAACTCAACATTCGTGCTCATAACTCGTATCCACCTAACCGGTTTTCAAACGCGCTCCACGACAAGCGCAATACCCTGCCCCACACCGATGCACATGGTGCACAACGCATAGCGTCCAGCCCGCCGATGCAACTCATGGACCGCCGCTGTGACCAACCGTGCGCCGCTCATGCCCAGGGGGTGGCCCAGGGCGATCGCTCCGCCGTTGGGATTGACATGCTCGGCGTCATCCGGAAGCCCCAACGATCGCGTCACAGCCAAGGCCTGGGCCGCAAAGGCTTCGTTGAGTTCAATCACATCCATGTCAGCCAGAGAGAGGCCCACATGCTTCAGCACCTTCAAGCTGGCCTCGCAGGGACCGTGGCCCATAATTCGGGGTTCGAGACCTGAGGTGGCCATCCCCAATACACGTGCCCTGGGCGTTAGACCCTGGGCCGCCGCCGCATCGCCCGACGCCAACAGTAGCGCACAGGCACCGTCGTTCACACTCGAAGCGTTGCCTGCGGTGACGCTGCCACCTTCTCGAAACGGGGCGGCAAGCTTACCGAGACGCTCAAGAGAGGTCTCACGCCGAGGCCCCTCGTCAACGGTCACGACAATAGCGTCGCCCTTACGCTGCGGGACGGGAACCCCGACAATCTCCTCGGCAAGGCGCCCACCGTCCTGTGCCGCAACCGCGCGCTGATGAGACCGCAACGCAAAGGCATCCTGGTCCTCT
>JAKMEU010000094.1 GCA_022425845.1 Luminiphilus sp.
GCCGATAGCTCGGGCTACGATGACCCCTATGTAGTGTTTGACTCGCCAATGAGCGAGTCGGATATCTGTTCTGAAACCTACGTGATTCTGGTCAGCAACCCGGACAGTAATGGCCCGGAGGTTGACATCAAGGAAAACTCCGACCGACTTCGCGCGCTGTATGCCGAGCTCGGCGAGACGCCCTCGGGAGCCCTCGCGCAGGAGGTCGGTACCGGTATCTTGATGCCCGAATATGAGGAGGTGCGTAAAAACTCAGAGGGCACCGAAGTTGTTGGGTACAGCGCCTTGGGATACCGGCGGGTAAGCCAATGCAACAACGCAGTGAATGGCAACACGCAGCAGTCGGCGGAGATTCAAGCTGCTTGTCCCGTAGGTGGAGACTGCTATTGCACCAGCCAATTTGAGCGCTGTCAGGGCAACCTAAAGTGCTACCAGGTCGAGCGTCCGGCAACCGGCTCCGAGCAGGAGAGCTACGGCACCACTGGCAATCAGATAGATGGCATCGGCTACAACCTCGATGACTGGACCAAGTTTTTGCATGAGCTCGGTGTGCCGGTTGAGGTTGATGGAGTAGACGGCGAGCCTGATTCTGTCATTCGCGTGCCTATTGCGACTTACACCATTGACGTCTTCAGCGCGCAGCCCAGCGAGACCCACTCCTCACTCATGCATAGTGCGGCAGAACAAGGAGGGGGTTACCGCCAATCTGCCACCAACCAGACCGAGATTGAACAGGCACTGAGCCGCATCTTCGGCGATATCATCGACATCAATACGGCCTTTGCAGCTGTGACATTACCACTCACCGCCACTAACCGCGCCCAGGCGGAAAATAAGATCTTCGTGGGTATGTTCCGGCCAGCGACCCAGCGCAAACCGCGCTGGCTGGGTAATCTAAAGCAATATCAGTTAGCGAGGTTTGACGGCGAGATCAGGCTTGCGGACGCAAACCTTAATCGCGCGATCAACCCGCAAACCGGTTTTGCGCAGTCCTGCGCCACCAGTTTTTGGACTGAGGATACGACCGAGGTCCAAAAAAGCGCGGATAAAACGGGGCCCTATTTTGAAGGGTTGGGGTTAGATCCCAGCCCCGTGAGTGAATGCCTCGCAGAGTTTCGCTTAGATCGAAGCGTACTGTCTGATTCACCAGATGGGCCCCTCGTCGAGAAGGGCGGTGCTGCGCAGCAGATACGAGGCCAATACACCGGGCAGCAAACCAGCACCCGAACGATTTTGACCCAGTCGGGGTCAGGGGGAATGACCCCCATTACCGAGGCTATGGCTGGAGGGCCGGAGCTGTTGGCCTACCTGAAGGGTGAAGATGCCGGGTTAAAAGGCGGCGATCTGAAAGTGGTGGACGGGACTGGTGCCTATGTCGATAACCCGGCACTGGTCGATGAAGAGCAGGACCCCTATGAGGGGCTTCGCCCCACCGTTCATGGTGACGTCATACATTCTCGCCCACTGGCCATTACCTATGGGCCATTAGATGCCAGTGATTTGGCCAAGGGCAGTGATTTCCGCATTTTCTATGGAGCAAATGACGGTTTGTTTCGGGGGCTTGACCCAGCTACGGGGACAGAGGACTGGGCATTTATTGCCGAGGAGCATTTGAATGGTCTTGAGCGCCTGCAGAGCAATACGCCAACAGTGGACTATTTCGGTTTGGATGAATCACTTTCCAGCGCCATCGGCGCAGAACCCAAGCCATACTTCTTTGACGGCTCTACAGGCGTCTTCACCCAGTATGATGAGAATGACAGGCTGGTCATAGCATTTATCTACCCCACGATGCGCCGCGGTGGGCGACAAGTTTATGCGTTGGATGTCAGCCCGGCTTCGGGCGCAGCGGGCGTGCCACCCAGTACGCCGACCTTTCTTTGGAAAGTGGGCTGCCCCGAATTAACAAGCGATGCGGGGTGCACATCTGGTTTCTCCTCGATGGGTCAAAGCTGGTCCACGCCCGTGACGGGTTTTGTAAAAAGCTACATCGGCGGAGGATCTGAGGCATCTCCCGATCCCATCCTGATTTTTGGCGGTGGCTTCGATGATTGCTTGGATGAAGACATCGCGGTGTTGCCTCTCGGGAGCTGCAGCAAAGGCAAGCAAATATTTGTGCTCAACGCGCGCACAGGCGCGTTGATCGACTCATTCGAGACTGAGGCGCCAGTGGTGGCGGAAGTCAGCACGGTTGATATCGATTTTGATGGCTTTCTGGACTTTGCCTACGCGGCCGACGCTGCGGGCCACCTATATCGATTGAATTTCTCCCAGTTGGAGTCGGCGAGCGATGACTATCCTACGACCATTCCAACCGGGGAATGGTTTATTCAGCAAATTGCCAGTTCTTCATTACCAACGGTCCGGTTCCTCAATAAACCCGTTGTGGGCGCCGTTCGGAATCGCGTTTTTGTGGCTGTTGGTTCGGGCGACCGGGAGCGTCCTCTCAAACAAAATTATCCTTACTCCGACAGCGTCAAAAATCGGTTCTATGCATTCGTTGACGAACCATTCGGCGAGCCAGGTGGCGTGGTAGACCTCGACAGTCTGGCGGGTGATGGGGAGGACGACCGAGGGATGTTGAATGTTGAGCAAGGCTTGGCGGACGGCGTGCGCCTTTACGAACAATACAGAGGTTGGTATTTGGATCTGCCAGACAGGGGCGAGCAGGTTGTCAATCCCGCTGCGCTGGGCGCTGGCAAAGTGTTTTTCAATACGTTCCAACCAGAAGGCGGAAGCAAGGGGTTTTGCAGTGATTTAGGCAGATCCAAAGCCTATGGCTTATCGTTGTTTCGGCCTGAAAAAACAGAGGGTCAGGACAATGGTCAGGGGCTGTCCCCGCCGCCTATCATTCAGGACGTCGTATTGCGACAAGCAGAGCCAGTTGACGCAAGGTTTGCAGGTGAAGGAGAGCTCTCAAAGTTAGAGATTGTGAAGGTTTGCCAAAGTTGCGGCGATACCACTGGTGGGCAAGAATTCAGAGAGATTCAAAAATCGGTCGATGACACGCTCAGAGAAGTCTACCGCGCGGAGGATATTGATCGCCTGGAGTGATCGACCGTCTCGTTAATCAATCAAGCGTGCAGTTGGCGTCGCGCACCTCATAAGCGG
>JAKMEU010000106.1 GCA_022425845.1 Luminiphilus sp.
ACCGGGCAACAACCCCCACTTGGGGGTGGTCGGGAGGGGAGTCAACGATGAAGACCTCAAAACCCTGGCCGAACAGGCAAGCGCCGCCGGCTTCAAAACCGGAATTGTGAGCAGCAGTTCGATTACGGATGCGACACCCGCCAGTTTCATGGCCCACGTATCGAATCGAGGCTGCGAAAATCCGGAGATCATTCTCGGGGGCGAACGCTATGGCGTCGACTATGACGGTTGTCCCCAGGATGCGACGGGCAATGGCGGCCCGGGTTCAATCGCCGAACAGATTCTCAAGTCAAATATTGATGTCGCACTGGGCGGTGGTCTAAAGCACTTTACAACCGCCGATCCAGAGACCGGCAAGACGGTACTCGATGCCGTCGATCCAGAGGTAATCACTGTTGCAACAGATCGAGAGGCCCTCTCCCGGGCAGGCAGCTCGCTGCGGCTGCTGGGATTGTTCGCGGATGGCCACCTGCCCGTGCGACTGCAGGGCACCGACGGTCGTCTGGCGGAGGAGCCCGACACCAGCATGCTGAACAAAGTGGACTGGCGCCTGGGTAGCGTGACTCAGCCCGAGCCCATGAGCTGCGAACCCAACCCCGATTATGGCACGACACCACCCCTCGCCTTGTTGACTGAGGTGGCCCTGGATCGACTGAGCAGCGACAACGACCGCGGATTATTTCTCATGGTGGAATCGGCCTCTATCGACAAGCAGAGCCACAACCGCAACCCCTGTGGCTCGATCGGCGAAATCGCGCAGTTGGAGGAGGTGCTCTCGGTAGCGCTGAAATACGCGGAATCACATCCGGAAACGCTGATCATCGTAACCGCAGACCACGCGCAGGCAGCGCAGATTATTCCTGAGCCGAGTTTGTACACGGGCATTCCCGTACCTATTTATTCACCCGGGTATGTGGCCCGAATCAACATGCCAGATGGCGGCCTGATGACCATTAACTATGCGACCAGTTCGTTTCCCTCGGAAGAGCACACGGGCGCGAATGTCCCGCTTTTCGCCAACAGTACCGGGGATAACCGACTCACGGCCTTCATGCGTCAACGCGAAGTGTATGACGCGATGGCAGGCTTTCTCGGCCTCGCCCCCTAAAGCGCAGCATCTACCCCGCTACCAGGAAACCTCCCATGAGCCTCACCGCCATCAATGGCCAAGCTGTATCCCGCATCTGTCTGGGCACCATGACATGGGGACAGCAAAATACCGAGGGGGAGGCCCACGATCAGATCGATTTTGCACTTGATCACGGCGTGAATTTTATGGACGCCGCCGAAATGTATCCCGTCCCGCCACGGGAGGAGACCCAGGGGCGCACCGAGGAATACATCGGCAGTTGGTTTGCCAAATCCGGGCGCCGGGAGAGCTGGATTCTGGCCACAAAAGCGACCGGGCCGAGGAAGGAATTCCATTATTTGCGGGGCGGGCCAAAATTTGTCAGAGCGCAGCTGGTGGAAGCCGTTGAGAACAACCTCCGGCGTCTCCAAACCGATTACATTGACCTCTATCAACTGCACTGGCCGGAGAGACCGGTAAATTGTTTTGGACAGCGCGGCTACAACCATCAGCCGGATGCCCTATGGACACCGATAGAGGACGTATTACGCACCCTTGAAATGCTGATTCAGCAGGGCAAAATCCGGGGCTACGGGTTGTCCAATGAAACGCCCTGGGGCGTCATGAGCTTCCTGCAGGGCGCTAAGGATTTGGGCCTGCCACCCCCCCAGTCGATCCAGAATCCTTACAGTTTGCTCAATCGCAGCTATGAAATCGGGCTGGCAGAAATTTCCCATCGAGAGGACATTGGGCTACTGGCCTACTCCCCGCTTGCCATGGGACTGCTGACGGGCAAATATCGTGGCGGCGCCCGTCCGGAGGGTTCCCGACTTTCGCTGTTCAAGCGTTTTGATCGCTACGGATCGGAACCCACCTGGGAAGCCGCTGAACGCTATGTGGCCCTTGCCGAGGAACACGGCCTCGACCCGGCTCAGATGGCTTTGGCTTTCGCCAACACCCGGCCTTTTTTACTCGCCACCATTATAGGTGCGACCGGTCTTGGCCAGCTGGAAGCCAACCTCGGCAGTCTGGCCTTGTCGCTGTCGGAAGAAGTCCTGTCGGGTATAGAAGCCATTCATCAGGATATTCCCGACCCTGCTCCCTGACAGTCTATTGAGGCTAGAGATTCACCCAACTGTTGAGGGCCCGGAGACGAAACGCTGTCTCTCGCCAGTTGAGAACCACACTGTCGGGCAGAATTTCCTCGACCTTCAGCCCTCCGCGGCGCTCACCAACGGTCAGGGCTTCGCCATTGAGCGTGACCCGGGAAACACCGCCTGGATTCCAGTCATGACTGGAATACATGATGGTTGGAATCGCATCTTTTTGCTGTTGCGACAGGTCCTCCAGAAGCGCGGCGTCGTGGGGTACAAGCGCTGGCTTTCCCAACTGCGACTCTGCGCGCCTGACCAGCTCTGCCAGATCAATGGCCCCATCCTCAGAATCAGCCGCATCTGTCACCTCATTGCTGACAGTCTGATCACCCGACGTACCAGCCTGGGGGCTTGAATCGTCTTCGCCCCCGCTATCAGGCGCCGAAACAGGGGACCGACTGACTTTCTCGCGCTGTGGCGTCGACACCCCTGGAACTGCGAGGGGGTCCGTGCCAGCGCTCTGCTGGGAATCCTGCCCTCTGTCGACACCCGTTTGCACGCCCCGATACAGGTCTGCGACCTGGCGTTGCTGCTCTGGACTGCCCACTGTATCGGGGGCCGGTGGGCGGTCAATCACAGAG
>JAKMEU010000108.1 GCA_022425845.1 Luminiphilus sp.
CTGCCAGCACGACTGCTGCGGTGGCGCGAAGGTCAGTGGAAACTGCGTTTTTCAGAAGGGAGTGCCTGGCCGTATTAATAGTCTTGTCCTTGTGGTCTTTCATCCTTGGAGTTTACCGAGATTAGCCGAGTTCCCCGTCGGGTAATTTTGCCACCGAGATAGACCGGCTGTGGGGATGAAATCTTCCCCGACCGGCCCAGGAAGGCGGGCAGGGTTTGGTGAGCACGCTGAGTGGTTTATGCTGTGGCGACGGCCCAGCTCGAGCCTGATAGGCGGGCTGTTATCGTTGTTTTAACCGTTTTTTGGGTATTCAGGTCTCTGGGGTAATTTCATATCGTGAATCAATCAACATTTAGACGCATTAACACACTTCTTCTACTCGCCTTGCCTGTCGCCGGGACTTTTTCCTTCGCGCAGACGCCCAGTGGCGCGGAGATTGGGCTGGATACGCCGATTGTGGAGCAGGCGGAGGCGCTTCGTGATGAGGCCATGCTCGGCACGCAGGCCTTCGAGTGGGTTGAGCGACTCACCACCGAAGTGGGCCCGCGACTGGCCGGCTCTGAAGCCGAAGCGCGAGCCAGGGAGTGGGCCACCAACGCACTGGGTGCGTTGGAGTTTGATCGGGTGTGGGTTGAGCCTTTTTCGCTTCAGGGTTGGGAGCGGGGCGTCGAAGTGGGGCATGTGGTGTCGCCGTACCCTCAGCCCCTGACGTTAACAGCGCTGGGGGGATCGGTAGCCACCCCCGAAGGGGGCATAGAGGGTGATGTTGCGCTGTTTCCCAGCCTGTCAGCCCTGGAGGCCGCTCCAGAGGGTAGTTTAGAGGGCAAGATCGCCTACGTTGGGCACGCCATGCGCCGAACCCAGAATGGTTCCCACTATGGATATTTTGGCCGATTGCGGCGTGAAGGCGCGAGCATCGCGGCAGAGAAGGGCGCTGTGGCGCTGCTGATTCGCTCGATTGGCACCGACAGTCATCGCATGCCCCATACGGGATCCATGCGCTACAGCCCCGAGCAACCACAAATCTCTGCCGCTGCCTTGTCCAACCCCGATGCAGATCAGCTGGAGCGAATCCCAGCGCGGGGAGAGACCGTTCGCGTAAGGATGGAAATGACGCCTCAATTTTTGGGTGAGGTCACATCCGGCAACGTGATTGCCGACATTACTGGTGCGGGCGCCCCCGATGAAATTGTGATTATTGGAGGGCACCTGGACTCCTGGGATCTCGGTACAGGTGCTATCGATGATGGCGCTGGGGTGGGCATCACGATCGAGGTGGCCCGTCGAATACTGGCCTCGGGTAAGCGTCCCCATCGTACGATCAGACTTATCCTGTGGGGCTCTGAGGAGGTGGGCCTGCTGGGTGGAAAGGCGTATCTCGACAATTACCGCAATACGCTGCGGAACCATGTGATCGGGACTGAAAGCGATTTTGGCGCAGGCAGAATCTGGCAGATGACAAGTCGTGTGAACGCGGAGGCCCAGCCTGTGGTAGACATGATTGGCCGACTTGTGGAGCCCCTGGGTATTGCTCCTGGTTCCCGGGACATTCCGAGCTCCGGTCCGGATCTAACCCCGATGGTTAACGCAGGAATGCCGGCTTTCCGTTTTGTACAGGACGGGCGTGATTACTTCGATTTGCACCATACCCCGGATGACACGCTGGATAAAATCGAGCGTCGCGACCTGGATCAGAGTGTGGCGGCCTATCTGGTTTTTACCTGGCTGGCGGCCAACACTTCGGTGAGTGATTGGGGGTGGCGGTCGGAAGAGTAGGCTCGGCTTTAAGCTCAGGAATCAGTTCTCGCGGGTACGGTCAGAGCAGTTCTGGGTTGGTCAGGTGGCGGCGCTCGGCAAGTATTTGTTGCTGGATTCGGGAAACGAAATGAACAATCTGCTCAGTTAAGGCGTCCTGACCCTCCTGGTATCGCGCCCTGAGACGAAATTGTTCCTGCTCATCATTCCTTTCCACCGGCACCCTCTGACAGGTCACGACCTCGGCAGTGACCGCGATAGGCGTGTTTGTCGTTGGCAAAAGCAATGAAACCTCTATTTCACTGCCCCGATCCGAGACGCGGGTGGTATTGAAAGCGATACCTGAACCGCTGATGTTGACGCGCCGCTTCCTGCGGCGGTTTTCGGAGACTGACAGCTCATCACGCACGGCATCGATTTTGTTATTCAGCAGCGTCATAAGATGTGCCAGCGCCGAATGCTCGGGTGCGTATTCAATGATGGCCTGACCAACCTGCTGATTGATTTCTAGCAGTGGGTCTTCGTCGGCCGGCTCCAGAGACAGGGGGCGCCAACCCATGATGAGGGAGGTATCCACCCTAAAGTATTCGCGACGCTCTATGCTCATTTGGGCCAAGCTCCCTCTCAGCTCAGGCAGGTTCGTGATAGCCACGGGCCGTCACACTGCTTTTGTTTACCGCGGAAACTAACCGAATTAGTGTTTTGGAAACATGCAAAAAATTCGCATCTGGCGATAGTTCACATCGCGGGATAGGTTGTCCCCCGTGGACTGCTCTGGGCAACTCAGGGGACAGATTCTGCCTTCAACGGCACTTGGGGCGTCCGGCCGACGCCTCGCAACGATGCCAC
>JAKMEU010000111.1 GCA_022425845.1 Luminiphilus sp.
GAATGGTGGGCCGCGGACAAACCGGTGAGGTTGGCAGGGTTGTGGGCAAAGGGCGGGACGCCGAGCTCTGGGGCAGAGTTTGTACGCCTCCTCGCCAGTCGCTTTAGCCGATCGGTCGGGACCGATAAGTTATTCAAAACAGAGCGGAAAATGAGTAGTGTGTGCTTACAAACATAGTGATCGCCGGCGGTGTCCGATTGGTATTTTTGTGCGTCGTGGCGATGCGGTCAGGGGCGCCACCTGCGCGCCACGGCTCCTGTTCGGTTCCAATCAGGGGGGAAGGGCCTGACGCAGGCGCACTCGATAGGCCACCCCGGCGATAAATGGCCAGCCGTTATGCGTTATTTCCTTGTCATGAGCTGTTTTTAGGGGCCTGCGCATTCCCGGCAGGCTATTTCCTGTGCTTCACTGGCTTTCAAAGCAATTCACAAGGAGAAGAGCATGAGGGGTATTCGGGCAGCGTTGGGGTTTTTTGCATTTGTGGGGGCAGTGACAACGGCCTCGGCCGAGGAGTGCGTGCCTTCCCAATGGGGACCGGACGATCAGATTGGGGCAGCCAATCGCCTTTCGCCTCAAAACGTGCTGGCCGCGTCGAAGTTGATCAAAAAAGGGGAAACGCACCCCCTTGGCATCGTTATTGAGCCGGGTATGCCCGCGTATCCCCCGCGTTACACGCAGTTGCAGGTGGTTCAGCCGAATCAGCAATTTGGCCAGACAATGGCGCCGGCCATTGGCTGGGAGGCCAGTGCTAACGATGATCTGGTGCAGATGTGGTTGGGCACGGGCCCGCAACTCGATGGGCTCGGGCATATGGGAGAGGCTGGCGTCTTCTACAACTGTAACCGGGGCGAAGATTTTTCAGAAATCACGGGACTGACTCGATTGGATACCAGCCAGGTGCCGCCCATCGTCGCCCGGGGTGTCCTGATTGACATGGCCAGGCATCTGGGGGTGTCCACCCTTGAGGCGGGACAGCCCATATCCAGTGATCAACTCAAAGCAGCCATGGCCGAACAGGGCGTCGAGGTGGGTTCTGGCGATGTGATCCTGATCCATACCGGGTGGACTGACGCAATGCTGGCCTCCAACCCGGAAACATGGGGCAGCACCATTCCCGGGATCACCAATGAGGCGGCCGAATTCCTGGCCGCTTTTGAACCTGTAGCCGTGGGCGCCGATACCTGGGGTCTGGGTGCCGTGCCCCCTGCGGAGGGAGACCGTGTTTTTTACGACCATATCGTCCTGCTTCGGGATAATGGCATTTACATCCTGGAGACGATGAACACGGGTCGATTGGCCAGCGAGTCGGTGACTGAATTCATGTTCGTCCTCGGTCAGGCGCGGTTGAAGGGGGCCGTACAGATGATCATTAACCCCGTCGCCATGTGGTGAGAACCCCGGACTGAATCGGCCGTTCAGGCGTATCTGCAGAGCGGCCGGATAGTACAAACGGACCCTCTGAATTCAGCCGGTCGGTGGTAGGATGCCGCGGCACAGCCGCTTGAGCCTTCGGGTGTGAGTTCGGTTGAATAGCGGGGAGATGAGCTCATGCAGGTTACACGCGTATCGGGTGCCCTGGGCGCCGAAATCAGCGGTTTGGATTTGTCCCGGGACTTAAATGAAGAGACGGCCGGAGAACTGCGCCGTTTGCTCAATGAGCACGAGGTGCTTTTTCTGCGAGAGCAGGCCGTAGACCCAGAGCAGCAGCGCGCGCTGGCCTCGGTTTTTGGGCCCCTGCAGACCCACCCCGCCTACGGGACGGTCGAAGGGTTGCCTGAGGTGATGATCCTGGAGAGCACGGCAGAAAAACCGTCCAAAATAGAAATCTGGCACTCGGATATGACTTTCCGACAACACCCCCCCTCGGTCACGGTACTGCGGGGTATGGTGATACCCGAGGTGGGAGGGGACACGCTGTTTGCCAGCATGACAACCGCCTACGACACGTTGTCAGATGGGATGAAAACCTACCTGGAGGGGTTGGTGGCGGTTCATGATTTCGCCCAGGGTTTCAGGGAGAGTCTGGCAGAGCCGGGTGGCCGGGAGCGATTGAGTGATGCGCTTTCTGATAATCCCCCAGTGCGTCACCCCGTGGTTCAGGTCCACCCTGAGACGGGCAAAAAGGCGTTATTTGTCAACGCTTTGTTTACCGCCTATATCGAAGGGCTGCCAACGCTGGAGTCGTCAGCATTACTGGCGTTTTTGTGCCAGCACGCGGTTCTTCCCGAGCATACCTGTCGCTTTAAGTGGGCCCGGGACAGCATCGTTTTATGGGATAACCGAAGCACCCAGCACAAACCGGTCAATGATTTTCTTCCCGCCCCCCGTTGCCTGCACCGGGTCGTGAGTGAGGGTGACCACCCCTATTGAAGCGTCAATAGCGACCCTGATCCCTGAGTTTCTGAATATAGCGTCCGATATCGGCGCGAACCTCGGGGGCAAACAGGTAGAGGGCGATCAGATTGGGGATAGCGATAACAAAAATCATGGCATCGGAGAAATCCAGTACCGCCACCAGCTGCAACATGCATCCAATCACAATAAAGCTGCAGAACAGTAACTGGAAACACAGCTGTCCCAGGCGGCTCTCGCCAAACAAATAGGTCCAGCCTTTCAGGCCATAGTAGGACCAGGCCAGGAGGCTGGAAAAGGCAAACAATAAGGCGGCCACCGCAATGATGTAGGGCGCAAAGTCGAAGTGAACGGCGAAGGCAGCTGACGTCAGTTCGATACCGGCGACTTCTGTACCCATGAGTCCATTGGGAATGGCGCTGGTGAGTATGACCAGGGAACTCAAACTGAGAATAATCACCGTATCTATAAAGGGCTCCAACAGCGCGGTGATACCTTCAGAGGCCGGTTCATCGGTTTGCACCGCTGAGTGTGCGATGGACGCCGAGCCGAGTCCTGCTTCATTGGAAAACAGGGCGCGTTGAAATCCAATCACCATGGCGCCCAGTGCACCGCCGGCCGCCCCCTGGGATGTAAATGCCCCCTCCATCACCATCTGCAGTGCCCCTGGGATGTGCTCTGCGCTGAGTGCGATGACCGCCAGGGCACTGATGATGTAAAGGCTCGCCATAAAGGGAACCAGAACGACGGTAACCTTCGCAATGGAGCGGATGCCGCCAATGATGACCAACGCGACAACGGCGGCGAGGGCGAGGCCAAAAAGCCAGCCCCTGTCATTGAGCCAGCTGCCTTCACCCCCGGTAATAACCAGGAACTGGGTGTAGGCCTGATTGGCTTGGAACATATTACCGATGCCAAAGCCCGCAACCACCAGTGCAAGGGCGTAAAAGCCGCCCATCAGCCGTCCTATGCGGGGCCATTGCTTGCGTTGGAACCAATGCTCCAGATAATACATTGGGCCTCCGGAAACGCTGCCATCGGCATTGTGCCTTCGGTATTTGACCCCGAGAGTGCACTCGACAAGTTTGGTAGACATCGACAGCACACCCGCCACCAGCAACCAGAAGGCGGCACCCGGGCCGCCCATGCTGATGGCAACCGCAACGCCGCCAATGTTGCCAACGCCAACGGTTCCCGACACCGCGGTGGCGACTGCCTTGAAGTGGCTGATCTCGCCTTTGGCGTCCGCGTCGCTGAAATCACCCCGCACGTGTCGGAAGGCAAGCCAAAGGGCGCGAAAATTAATGAATCGTAGATAAACGGTAAAATAGACGGCGGCGGCTGCAAGCCACAATACGATGAGGGGAAGCTCGCTACCGCCAATGGGCACCGCGTAAAATACAACGCTCGATACGGCTGATGCGACTGGCGCAAGCAGCGCCTCTACAGCGGCATCGATTCCTGCGTTCTCCATGTTGTCATCCCCACCTGCGCAGCGTCGCAGCGTCGCCCCTGTCGCTGAATTTTGCAAGGACCGTTCGGCTTAGGGCACGGGTCCCGCAGAATACGCTGAAACCCCGAGGGGTGATCCGCACTGCAGATGAAGATCTCTGTGCCCAGTGCCTCACAGCGCTCGGGGCAGGTGGGGTGGACCCGGCGGCGCCATCAGCTGTGCCCATGAATAAAAAAACCCGCCGAGCGGCGGGTTTTTTTGATCAGCTGCAGCAGGCTTACATGGAGATATCAACCGCATAGCTGATGACGAACTTGATTTCGTCGTTGTCATAACCCCCATCAGATGCCGGACCCTCAACGTCTGTCGAGCTCATCATGAAAGCGAAGCCGTCCTTGGCAACACTGATGTTGTAATCGTAATAGCCGCCGGCTGTGCCGTTAAAGGCCTCTGCGAAGTCACCGTCGTGGTATCCCACGTGCAGGCCAATACCAATGCCGTTACCCACTTCAAACCCATAGTCAGCCGAAACGTAGTAGGTGCTTCCCGCGTCAAAATCCTGGCCCGGGCCCTCGTCTGCTTCGGTATTGGTCAGGACATACAACGCGCCGCTGAACCCGCCAAACCCAACTTTGGCGTAGACCTCACCAAAGTCGAACTCGGCTTCCTTGTCGTAGTTGTAGTAGAGATACCCGACGTCCCAGCTGACGGCGCCCGTTTCAAATGCGAAGCCTGCGTACATGTCGTGCTCGTAGGAGTAAACGTCTGACGGACCGTAGTTAACGTTTGATACCCAAGTGCCGGCGTAGAAACCGCTGTCGTGGGCGTAATCGATGCCGCCCTGGATAGCCGCCTCATTTTCGGTTTGAGTAAGACCCCGCCAGATGTAGTTGTTGGTCATCGCCGCGTTGGCGCTCCACTCGGCGTGGGCGGGTAGTGCTACTGTGCTAATCGCCAAAACGGATCCGGCGGCCAGTGTCTTCAATGAAGCGGTCGGGAAAATCTTGGTGTTCATAGTGGGTCCTCATTAACAACAAAACTCAAAAGTGGGAGATCTGCGCTTGGGAGAGTTGGTCGCACAGCCTCTGCGCCTTGCACGCGAGGACTACTGCATAGACCTTGCCAACTTTTTTAAGTAGCTGAAAAATATAAATAAAAGATGATTTTTTGGTTATTTGCTACGATCGTTTCCCCCTCGCGGGGGCGCTGTTTTAGGGCGGTTTCGCACCAAAACCGAGCGCGAGCCACTGCGTTGCGAGGGTGTTTCCAGACTGATTCACCCCTCTCTCAATTTGATGCGCAGTTGCAGGCACCCCTGACGATCGAATCCAAGAGGGCAGGCAAAACCAGCGACCCGCTTCACTGCGTATGGTGTGCTGATCATCCACACAATTGAGGGCACTGATGATGCGACGTTTTATCTTTGGAGCACTGCTGATGCTGGCGGCGGGCCCTGCGTCCGCCCAGACGGATTGCACAGCGGTCGTGGCGGCTACTCTGGAGGAGATGCGACTGGGGGCCGCCGGACAGTGGTCGGCTGCCGAGGAGGCTGCCGCCCGCGCCGCTGCCGGGTCGGCTTGCCTGAAGGCCGATTCTGGACGTTACGGCAGTAGTGTGGTGGTGGAGTCCATTGATGTTGCCCGCACTGAAGGCGGTGAAGGTGGGTCGTCGAAGACAACAGACGCGCAGGAGTCCGACGGCGGTGAGAGCAGTGGCATACGGTTTACGCCCATGACAGGAGCGCCCGGCCAAAAACCTTATGAAAGGTCGCGATCTTCAGACAAGTAGTCGTGCTGCGTGAAGGGCGGGCGAAACAAACCCGGTTTCGAAG
>JAKMEU010000116.1 GCA_022425845.1 Luminiphilus sp.
ATTTTAAACAGGGGTGAGTGATGTGAGGCAACAGGTGGACCGCCCGCTGCTTCCCGCTCAAAATCAGCGGGGTCTGTTCCCCCCACCGCAAAATAAACTGAGGGTATGTAGGGGTCGACCGTGAAAAACGGAAAGTCCTCCGCCCCCATGGCAAGGCGCTCCTCGTTGTAAAAGACGCCCTCCCCCAACTGGTCAGTCCAAACACCCCGCATGCGCTCAAGCATCGCAATGTCATTGAGGGTGGGGGGCACACCCTCATTCTCGTAAACGATCACCTCGGGCAGCATATTGTCGGGCAGGCCCATGACGCGACCACTGTTTTCCGCCACACGTTTAATCCCCTCCAGAAGCAATGCCCGATCAGCCGCAGATTCACTGCGGACGGTCAACTGGAGTTTTGCGGCGTCGGAAATAATGTTGTGCTTGGTGCCCGAGTGGAAAGAACCCACGGTAATCACCCCGGGTCGACGGGGAGGCAGATTCCGACTGACGACACTTTGGAGGGCCACGACAATTTGTGCACCCAACAGAACAGGGTCGACCCCCGAGTGGGGGCTTGCACCATGGGCACCTACACCCTTAATCAATATATCAACGGTGTCAGCGCCGCTGTAGGGTGCGGGGTCGGCAATCAACATGCCTGTAGGTACGGTGGAGGTCACATGCAGTGCCATGGCGTAGTCCGGTTGACCGAAACGCGCCCATATATTGTCTTCACGCATTAATCGCGCGCCACCAACACGCTCCTCTGCGGGCTGGCCTATCAACATAAGGGTTCCCTGCCACTGATCACGGCGCTCCGCCATGATGCGTGCGGTGCCAACCAGACTTGTGACATGTACGTCATGGCCACAGGCATGCATTACGAAAACTTCGTTACCGTCCCAGTCAACTTGCTTGGCCGTGGAGGCATAGGACAGGCCCGATTTTTCTTCCACGGGCAGGCCATCCATGTCCGCCCTGAACATCACCAGCGGCCCGTCACCGTTTTCCAGCAACGCTACAATACCCGTACCCCCGATGCCCGTATGAACGTCATAGCCCAGGGCATCCAGCTCATCAGCCAGGCGGGCAGCGGTTTTGTGTTCCATGTGTGACAGCTCAGGATTCTGATGAAACCAGAGGAAGAGGTCTTCAAGCTCTTCGTCGTAGAGCGCATCCACTCGTTGGTCCAGATCTGCACTGGCACCCAGGGGCACCGACATCATCATGCCAGCCAGCATTAGGGAAGCGAGGCGTCGAATCATGGTTAAAATCTCCTGTTACAAACGGGGCCGAACGTCCTAGTAATGGTGTAGACTACGGGTTTTTTCGAGCCAGCAACATACCAATGCACAAGCTAGCCACTGGGGTCGCGAAAGGCCACCGTAGCCGCTTGGCGACGATGGTCGTGGCAACATCGATCTCGCTCGCCGCTGGCGCCAAGGAAACTCAACCGTTGAATAGCGACAAAATACGCGAGCGCTTCGGGCACTACGGTGTCGAGCTACTTCATCAGGATGCCATTGCCCGGCTGGCCAGTCTGTACTCGATGAGTGACCAGCGCAGGATCACACGGACCCTCGCCCTTACCCGCTCTGAATTACCGACCCATCCTGCCCTCGCAGTCGAGGATGAGCAAATTCGTGCTGGAGCGAGCATTGGAGCCACGTTACGCAGTGCCGGCTGGCAGGTCATCAAGGATGGGCAGGCTGACTGCCAGACACTTGCTGGGCAACGATTTGCCCGGCTGGGTGGCAGCACACTGGCAGCGGATGATCCGGTGCTGATTCGGGTCTATACCCTTAAAGTCACGGGAAAAAATTTATCGCTGGATTATGCGGTTATTGCCGAGGCCTATCACCCCGAACACATTCCTCCCACAGCAGAGCTGCCCTGTACGCGGACCATAGAAGACGCGCTGTCGACGAGCCAATCGCTGGCCTTATCAGGGTTGCTCTCGGCAATGAACCAGGTCGAATCGCCCTCTTAACTGTGGCGATGCCGCTGAACCAGTGACAGGTCAAAGCCGATAGCCCGAGCGGTGCGAACAGCGTCGGGATAGTCACTGTCCTCGCGCGTAACAACCCATAAATTTGCGCACCGCGTACCGGTGCGGCAATAGGCCAGGACGGCGTTCCCACTGTCAAAAATCTGCGTCAACGCCACTGAATCCTCTCCAGGGAAGTTGCTCACATCTACTGGATAACGTGTAAATGACATGCCCGCTGCAAGGGCTGCAGCCTCCATTTCGTCCATCGAAGGCTGCCCTGGCACCTCCCCATCCGGACGGTTACAGACGATGTGCTTAAAACCCATCGCAGCAAGCCCGGCCATATCCTCTGGCCAGGGCTGTCCGGCTACCGAAAGGCTATCTGTCAGCTTAATCACCTGCATGGTTTGACTCAGGCATCCGTTCCCCGATAGATGCGATCCAACCCCTCGCGGAATTGCTTGCCCCAGGCGTTGAGAATTCGCTTTGCATCTGCTGTGTTCGTCACGCTATTGCTCCACTGCAGCCGCATACTATTGAGGTTTCGCCGACGGTCAACGATGCGGACCAGGGTTTCCCCGGTTGAGGCATCAGCCACCTCCAGAAAAAGGGTCATTTCCCCTGACTCTGTGGTGTACGTCCGAGAAACCCCCGGGCTCTGGACATCGGGGGCACTAACGTCAAGATTAATGATATTGGGCTTGAGCAACAGCGTTTCCGCATCGGCACGCTCTTCGGTCACCACAGGGTAGGTCGGCTGGTCAGCCAGCACCTTGAGGAACTCAGCTTCACAGAGCTCAGCGAGCTTCGCTCTAATGGCATCCATGTCCTCCTCAGTTACCCGCTGTGTCGTCATACGGCGGGTTGAGTTCTGATCCCGCAACCAATTCTTGCGAAACGCCACCTCACAGTGATGGACGGCAAAGCGTTTGTAACCGGTCAATTCAACGCCAGGTTTGGCATACACCACACCAAATACCGTGTCGTCCTGTAGCACCAACCCATCGTGGGTGACCTCTGGCGCCGATGAGGACGATGTACAAGCCGCCACTAAAACAGATACGGTGAGGATCAGAGCGATCCGGGTAACTTTAAATGTCTGACTGTCGATAGGCATGGCCACTCCCTGTGAATCCGAAATGTACGCGGCGCCCTATGGCGCCCATGTGTCAAGGCTCTTCGCGAACGCTTACTTTCCCAAAGGCTTCAGATTAGATCAAGCTCATGAGAGAGCAAATCTTTGATTTCCTCTCTGGGGTCCCCAGTAATGTCAACCGGCTGTCCGGTTATGGTCTCCGCAATAGCGCGATAGGTGTCGGAGACCGCCATGAGAAACGCTTCGGGGAGCTCTGTAGACGCAGCGAACGCGAGCCGCTCCTCCATTCGGTCTTTGTTGAGCAGCAAATCCCGATCAGGCACCCATTGCAACAGATCCTGCCGGAAACCTTCTTTACTGTTTTCAATGACCCGGCCACTCCCATAGGCTGGCCCGTCCCAAATTCGGGACGAGTCGGGGGTACCCACCTCATCCATATAGATCA
>JAKMEU010000345.1 GCA_022425845.1 Luminiphilus sp.
AACGGGCTCTCTACACGCTTGTAGGCGGCATCTTCAGGCAAGCCGGTCATCGACCTGAGTCGATCAAAGCTACCCAGGGCCGACAACGTGGCCGACGTCATGACAATACCCGCTGCCCGGGTCCACAAATGCTGATGGAGTAAATCCCGAGCCAGAACCGGGCTGGCCATAAAGACCACACCCTCACCGCCTCGCGGGGCGGCACGAAGCCACCGCGCCCAGGGTTGTTCCAGATCAGGCGTCTCTGCATGCTGATAAGACCGCCAGAGTTCCAGCTGCCCCTCTGCTCTGGCCACCATGCCCTGGGCATTGGCCAGCCAACTGTCCACGGTATCCCGCAGGTGAATCTCCGCCTCCTCACGGCGGTTATCCAGTGTCACCTCCAGTCGCTGGGCAAGATCGAGCTGTCGCTGCCATTGATTTGCCATTCCTTCGGATTGCGCTCGCAAGTCCTCTGGAACAACACCATGGGGAAAGCGAAATTCTGCACTCTGGTCTGCCTGCTGCTCGAGATAGGCCTCTGCCCAGGTCGCAACCTGATCATTGAGCTGTGCAATGTCAGCCAGCACCTCCAGCAGCTCTTCGAAAAGACCAGCCTGCCCCGTGAAGTCTGCAAGGGCTTCCTGTTGGGTCCCCAGCCACTGGGACGTCTCCCGCAGCGCCTGGCGGATGGAGGGGCTGCGCGAAACCAGGGTAAATTGGTCCAGACACTTCTCCGCCAGCTGGTGCCCCTCGTCAAAGATGAAAATGCAGTCCTCTGGCGGAGGCAGGATGGCCCCACCGCCGAATTTGAGGTCTGCCAAAACCAGATTGTGGTTGGCAACTACAACGTCAGCCTCATCCAGTCCATCCCGCGCGCGGAAAAAGGGGCATTGCTGGATAAACCCACAGCGACGTCCGCCACACTGCACCGCATCGGTTGTCACCATGCGGCGCAGGCTGTCGTCGATAGCGCCGGGCCAACTGTCGAGATCGCCATCCCAGGCGCTGCCGGCCATGGCTTCCACCATGGATTCCATAACGGGCAGGGCCTCCTCCACCGCGAGGTCTGCCACTTCATCCGGGTACAGGGGGATCAGTGCCGGCAGGGCCGCGCCCGCAAGGTGGTTGTCAATTTTTTGCAGACAGGCATAACGCCCCCGCCCCTTGGCCAAACTCACCTGAAAATCGAGGCCGCTGTGCCCGAGAATATCCGGCAGGTCGCGGTAGATCAGCTGTTCCTGTAAAGCTACCGTGGCTGTTGCGATGACCAATGTTTTATCTCGAGCACGCGCCACAGGCAGGGCGGCGATCGTGTAGGCGATGGTCTTCCCCGTGCCTGTGCCCGCTTCCACCACGGCGATGGGCTGTGGCTTGTCCGGGTCCCCCAAAGCATTGGCCACTTCAGCAATCATCTGCCGCTGGCCCCAGCGCGGTTTTAACTCGCGCTGCTCCAACAGCGTCTGGTAGGCATCGCGGATGCGTGCCTTGAGATCTTCGTCAAGCAATCAGCGGGCCTCTAGAACACGGCGCAGGGGATTGGCATACATGGCCAATGCCAGCATACGGTGGGCTTCAGGCATGGCGTCTATACGGGCTTCAAACTCCGAACGGGTGACAGAGCCCGGGTGAATGGTTACCGCGGGAACCTCATCAGTCTGCTCCATTCTCTGCCAGGCCCACAGGGCCGTTTCATAAAGCCGGTAGTGGTCAAGAATCTGCCGGTCTATGGCGTCAACCACCGTATCGATATCCGTCTCCGAACTACCCAGCGGGGCACCGAAGCTCACGTGAACGCAGCCTTTCTGGCCGGTTATTCCAAGACCTATGGACAGCACATCCTCACGATCCGCTTTGACGTAGCCTTCCCCGGCGGCTCGTTCAGCCGCTTTCGCCGCATCACAGGGATCCAGTTCATAGGCTATGGCAACGGGGACAATTCGCAGCGTGGGCAGAACGTCGGCAATACTTTCTGTTTTGCGGTCGCGTGCGAGGGACAGCATTTTTATAACGGCAGGCTCAGTGGTGTCGATTCCATCCTTGGCACGCCCTTCCCGCTGGGCAATCCATATCGGTCCCTGGTTGTCGGCGATCATGGTTCGGATGAACTCCGCCAGCTGTCGAGAGGCCGCCAGCAGCTCACGGGGGCCTGAAAGCGCCCGCCTGACAATGAAACTCTTGTTCAACCGCATCAAATCGGCGACCCAGCGCTCATGGAGCAAGTTGTCTCCAATGGCGATCATGACGGTGCGATGGCCCGCCTCATGAAGTACGCGGTTGGTCAGGGCCGGATCCAGGGTGATATCCCTGTGATTACTGATGAACAACCAGGATTGACTGGGATCGAGAGAGTCCAGCCCATCGACACTCAACCGGGCCGTCCTCGAAATCATGTTATCCAGTAGGGGTTTGACCTGCATCTGGACCGCGTCAACTGATGTCAGGCTCCGGAAGCGCAGCCGCAGCCAGCACTGCACCACCCAGCGAGCCAGCGCCGGCGCCCAGCGGTAGAAGGACGCCAACTTCCAGGCTGCCAGTGCATTCGCCAACCCCGGCTCCCGCTGCAGGCGATCCAGTGTCGCCACAACCTCCTCATCCCGGTACGGCCGAATATCGGCAAAGGGATCGTTGGCTGCATCAGCTGTTTTTGACATGGCTATTGTCCGTCTTTCACGGTCTGCTACCAGCAACATACCGGCTCCCAAAAAGGCCCGGGATTCTGCTACCCTCCCCCGCCGTGATGACCCACCCACGTGACCTGATTGCCGAGGATTTTAAATGGACGCTTCAAGCGCGCTCTTGATGACCCTGGGGGCCGCCGCCCTGCTCACCAGTTGGATACTACTACTCATCGTCTCCTGGCGAGAGGACTATGCCTGGGGCCTATTTTCGCTGCTTTTGCCCCCTGCAGGCTACACCTATGGCCTGTTTCGGCTCGACAAAGCGGGGCAAAGCCTGCTTTTGGCCCTGATCGGCTGGTTACTGGTCTATTTCGGCTGGTAAGTGCATCGGCCGGATCATTGTCCCGGTCTCCCCGAGATCTAAATCCACAGTCCTGCCAAATCTACATTGACACTGGGCCGCGCTTTTCGGACAATCCGCGGCTCTTTTTCTGACCCCTTTTTGGAGAGTCCCTTTGGCTAATTCACCCCAAGCCCGCAAGCGCGCCCGTCAGAACGACAAGCGCAGGGCACACAACGCCAGCCTTCGATCCCTGGTACGCACCAAGATCAAGCAGGTCATCGCTGCAGTTGACACTGGAGATGCCGACGCATCCCGTACCGCCTACGCACAGGCAGAACCGGTGATCGATAAAATGGTCAGCAAGGGCATCATGGCGAAAAATAAGGCGGCGCGGCACAAGAGCCGGCTCAATGCCAAGGTAAAAGCGCTCGCGACCGGCTAATTTACCGGGCGCCCGACAAACGCGCCTCAAGATGTTCGTGAATCGCCTTTTCCAGCTGCCCCCGGAATGGACGAGCCAACAATCCAAGCTTAACGGTCCCATGGGCCGTACTGGATGTCACAACAACGTAGCCCTCATAACCCCGTCCGGAGAATGCCAGGCGATCGCCGTCACGGGACAGCTTGGCGCCGATACTGGCGAGATAGGTGGCAAGGTCGTCAAGCGCCTCCTGACGGTCCTGATCAGACAGCTGGTGTTCCCTGCTTATTTCAATCCTGCTCATCCAAAGCCCCCACCGTCAAACCCCAACCCAACACTGCAGTGCACCGCCGGCAAGAGGCCAGCCCTTCCAGAATGACACACGATGATGCCAGCCTGAGATTTCTGTTCAACGACGCCGACATCCGGGGCGAGAGCGTTGTGCTCGAGGGCGCGTTGCAAAACATCCTCCAGCGGCATGATTACAGCAGCAGCATTCAAGCGCTGCTGGGGGAGTTTGCGGCTGCTGCCGTACTGATCAGCAACAACCTCAAGTATCACGGAAAAATTGTCCTGCAGGCGCGATCTTCCCAAGCCCTCGACCTGATCATGGTTGAATGTACCAGCGATTTGAAGGTTCGCGGCATCGCAAGGGGCAATCTTGGGGCCATCACTGCGACACCGATGGAGTTGATCGCTGGAGGGCAGTTGGCCATTACCATCGAACGGGAGGCAAACCAGCGCTACCAGGGCATTGTTGCGCTGGAGTCCGCTACCCTCGCTCAGGCATTGGACAGCTACTTCCAGCAAAGTGAACAGCTTCACACCCGATTCTGGCTTGCCTCCAATTCTGAACGGGCTGCAGGCTTGATGCTGCAGCAACTGCCGGCACAGCGCCAGCAACCCGCAGACGCCCGGGAATCCCAATGGCACACGGCCTGTCTATTGGCCGAGACCACCACCGCCGGAGAGCTGCTGGAGCTGCCTCCACCGACGCTACTGCACCGACTCTTCCACGAGACGCCAGTCCGTATTTTCGACCCCAGGCCGGTTGCCTTCGGCTGCTCCTGCTCCCGGGAACGCAGTTTGAACGCCCTCTCACTTCTCCCTGAAGCCGAACAGGCCGAACTGCTGGGCGAGCAGGGCCACATTACGCTGGATTGCGAACTTTGCGGGGCCCAGTATTGCTTCGTCCAATCGGATATCCCTGCGCTCGCGGAAACTGGGCGCGTGCATTAAACTCCTCATCCGGATCCAGACAGCCAAGAGCCACGGAATTACACAATGAGCAACGACCCCGGAGCAGCGGCTCCAATCAAACATGCTGATCTTTCCCCCTCAAAACTGATCGAAATGGCTCTGGCCAGGGGTGAAGGCACGCTTTCTGATACCGGGGCACTGCGCGTCGAGACGGGGGCCAGAACCGGGCGATCGCCCGCCGACCGCTTCGTCGTTAAAGAAGTTTCATCCGAGGACGCGATTGACTGGGGCGGCGTGAACCTGCCCTTTGACGGCGACAGGTTTGATGCCCTGTGGAACCGGGCAAAAGCCTTTGCCAGCGAGTCCACGAGCTTTATCCAACACCTGCATGTTGGGGAGCACAGCGAGCACTACCTGCCGGTGCGAGTCACCACCGGAACCGCGTGGCAGTCACTTTTTGCCCGCAATATGTTTATCCGTCCCGATACGTACAACCCAGCCAACAAGCCAGAATGGAAGATCCTCAACGTTCCCGATTTCGTCTGTGACCCCGATCGCGACGGCACCCACTCCGAAGCCACCGTCATCATCAATTTCGGCCAGCGCAAAGTACTGATTGCCGGTATGCGCTACGCCGGAGAAATGAAGAAGGCCATGTTTTCAGTGCAGAATTTCCTGCTCCCTGAAAAAGATGTGATGCCCATGCATTGTTCCGCCAACGTCGGGGAAGATGGCCAGACCACCCTGTTTTTTGGCCTCTCTGGCACGGGCAAGACCACCCTTTCTGCCGATCCCTCACGTTATCTCATCGGTGATGACGAGCACGGCTGGGCAAAGGGCTCGGTCTTTAATATTGAGGGCGGTTGTTACGCAAAAACCATTAATC
>JAKMEU010000148.1 GCA_022425845.1 Luminiphilus sp.
CTCTCAGCCAATGTCGGGTAACCCCCTGTAGAGCTCATCGAAGTGCAATACCGCAGGATACGTTGTCACGGATCGTGCTGCCTGACTGCTGTCCGGTTGGCGCAATGTGATCAGGTGAGAGACGCCATAGGCCTCAGCTGAGGCCAGGACAGATTCAGAGTCATCAATAAAAAGAGTGGCCGTCGGCTCAAAGGGATGATGGACCTGAAGCCTTTCCCAAAAGTCCCGATACTCTTTGGGGGCGCCGAAACCATGCGAGGTGTAGATGGCGTCCAGCCAGTGCTCAAGCGCGAGTTGTTCCAACTTGATGCGAAGGGTTTCGGGATGCGCGTTGGTCAACAGGACAACATGGCAGTGGCTGGCCCTCAGTCGGCGTAGAAAATTTTCTGCCTCGGGTCGCCAGCCAATGCCCGAGGCGTGTTGTTCCTTTAACTCAACGACATCAAACCCCATGGTTTTTGACCAAAAGTCGAGGCAGTACCAATTGAGGTGACCGCTTTCCCTTTGGTGGATAGGATTTAAATAAGCCCTTGCGTCCTCGACACTGACACCGTGTTCCTGTGCATACCGGTGGGGCACCGTTTTTGTCCAAAATTCGGTGTCGAAGCGGAGGTCAAGGAGCGTGCCATCCATATCAAGAAACACGGTTTGGATCTTTGACCAGTCCACGCCCAGAACTGATCCATCAATGTGCACCCGCAATGCCATGGCAATGTTACCCTTTCGCTCAATGAGTGAATCCTACCGTCCTACGCCCAGCCCACCAAACCTGCCCGAGGGGCTGGCTGGCTTGCCCGTGGATCTTATCCCCGGCCTGCTGGCGCTGCTGTCAGATACGTCGGTGTTGCTGACCCATCACTATGAGCAGTCTGAGGCCCTTGCTGTGGAGCACAAGGCCGATCGAAGCCCTGTTACCGACGCCGATCACAACGCGCATCAATGCCTGGTCGATGGCTTGGCGTCACTGACACCTGACATTCCCGTATTGTCTGAAGAGTCAGCACCCGAGGATATCCACAGTCGAAGAGATTGGCAGGTGTTCTGGATGGTGGACCCGCTGGACGGGACCAAGGAATTTCTGGGACGTACGGGGGAGTTCACCATCAACGTCGCGCTGATCGTGAATCACGAGCCAATCCTGGGGGCCATCGCCCAGCCTATGGCGTCTCAGTGCTACCTTGGCATCCCTGGTCAGGGCCTTTGGTGCTGCGATGGGGCCCATTTTGGCCAGCAGGTGGCGCTGAAGCCCGATTGGGGCGATGGCGACAGGATTCGCCTGCTCGCCAGTAAACGCCACAGCGAAAAACGGGTCGCCAGCCTGGTCAACTGCCTCGCCAAATCTGGAAAGTTGGTGCAGCGGGTTGATGCGGGTAGCGCGCTCAAGTTTTGCGCACTGGTTGACGGTCGCGCCGATATTTACCCCAGAAGCTCTCCCTGTTATGAATGGGATGTCGCGGCGGGGGATGCCTTGGTGCGCGCTGTCGGCGGGTCGGTTTTAAATGAAGATGGTGTGCCCATGACTTACAATGCCCGCGCCGGGCTGCTGGTTGATTACTTTGTCGCCACGGCGCCGGCTGGTCGTGCCTGGTTGCCGCTTTTGGAGGGGGTTCACGCGTTGTTTGCCGCATCTGGAAAAACTGTAAAGGAAGTGGAGGGGGAGTCGGCGCATGGCGGAAGGTGAGGATGCGAATGCGGCCAATGAGGACATGACGCCAGCGATGCGCCTCATGACGCTACAGGGCAAGCACCGCGCCCTCGATCAAAAAATTCATGCACTGCAGGCCCAGCCCTATCACAACCAGTTGCTGATCCAACGCTTAAAAAAAGAAAAGCTCAGGCTGCGGGATGTCATTGAGCGGGTCAAAGACGAGATGATCCCCGATTTAAATGCCTGAAATCTGAAGCTGCGAATTTTCTGCCACACCTTCATGTGCCAGCAACCATGTTTTACGCTGCAGGCCACTTGAAAACCCTGTCAGGCTGCCATCGGCGCCCATCACGCGATGGCAGGGCAGAAGGATCAGCAGGGGATTTCGCCCCACCGCGCCGCCCACAGCACGCGCACTACTCGGGGGGGTGAGTCTGTTGGCGAGTTCACCGTAGCTGCAGGTGCTGCCAAAGGGTATGTCTGCCAATTGTTGCCAAACCCGTGTCTGAAATGCTGTGCCGTGCGGCGCCAGCGGAAGATCAAACTGGGTGAGGCGGCCTTTGAAGTAGGCCTCAAGCTGGGCCGCACAGTCTTTCAGCAGTGGGCAGCAGGGGCCTGCTTCACAAGGTGACGCTTCCGTCATCCAGCCAAGCCGTTGTATGGCGTTTGACGTTCCCTCCACAAGCATGTCGCCCAGTGGACTCACCACTCGCAGGCTGTAAGTGGGGCGATTGTTCACTCGGGGGCCTCACTGCCATGTGTGGCAATTAAGTCGCTCGCGTGGGAAGCGAAGCCGGTGCCCGCCTGGCCGTAGAGGTTAAAGGCAGAGATATTTTTGGCGCGCAGTTCAGCCGCATGTTCTTCATGGCGAACGACCGAGGCAATTTCGCCGTTGTAGCCCATGGACGTCACGAGATCTGCCACCAGCAGGTTTTCGGGATGGTTGGTCAGGGCGAGCATGATGAGCGCTACCTCATCGAGCTTGATGCGCACCCAAAAATCGGGGGCGGAGGCGTCGGCACATAGAACCCGTCGTTGCTCACTGCGATGCGCATTAACCTTCGCCTGAGACGTTTCGACGCCCAGTATTTTCCTCCCCCAGGCCGGGGCAAGGGCTTCGTAGGCGCCGGTTCCTACCCGGCCCATTCCCAGTATCACGATCCTGACGTCGTCCGTGGGCTGATAGGTTCCCATCAGTTGGTCAGAACGATGGGCGAGCAGCCTATCGCGGTGCTCTCGGTAAAAGCCATGAGAGGCTTTGCTGATGGGGGCGGCCAGTAAAAAGCTGATCGACAGGGCGATGGAAAGCGCAGCACTCCAGTCGGAGGTCACCCAACCCACAGTTGCGGCGACTGAAATCACGATCAGCCCAAACTCGCTGTGATTGGCGAGGGCGCCAGAGGCGAGAACGGCGGTTCGGGGGGTGGTGTGTAGGCGTGTCATCAGGAAAAAATACAGCAGCGGTTTGCCTGCCGCCACGAGACCCAGTAGGACGGCGACCCCGATTAATAGTGCGGGTGGCCAGCCGCCGAGACCGATGCTTAAAAAGAAGCCCACAAGAAACAGGTCTTTTAGTTGGATCAGGTTTTCTGCCATCGCCTTTGTCTTGGGTTTGCCCGCCAGCATGGCGCCCACCAGCAGTGCACCGAGATCCCCCTTCAATCCAAGCAGTTCGGACAGCGCTGCTGCGCCAATGGCGAGGGCCAGTCCCAACAGCGTCAGGAGCTCGCCATAGCCACAAATTGACAGCAGTTTGAGTATCAGCGGCCGAGCGGGGATAACCAGCAGGAGTGCAAGGGCATAAAGCGAGGGCACTTTGCCTGCGGTGAGGGCCAGGAACCCAACTGCCACCAAATCCTGGACAATCAGGATGCCAACGGCCAGTACGGCGTGGTTGGACTGGAGTTCGCCACGCTCCTGCATGGTTTGTATGACGAAAACCGTACTGGAAAAGGTCAGTGCAAAAGCAATAACGGCAGCGCCGACCATAGACAGCCCAAGGTCGGGCAGAAGCTTGGCAAGACCCACCAACAATATCAGTAGCAGGCCGTGGGAAATGAGCATATGCAGCAGGGTGGTTCCCCATACTTTCTTTTCCAGCAGTTTGCGAGCATCCAGTTTCAAGCCAATGCTGAACAGCAGTAGGGTGATGCCCAACTCGGCCAGCTGCGCCAGCCAGGGGCCGGGAACCGAACCCAATTCATGGAGCAAGAAGCCGGCGGCGAGATAGCCAATGAGGGCGGGCAAGCCCATGGCACGCGTTGCCATGCCGCAGAGCAGCGCGGTGAGGATGATCAAGGGCTGGGAAAAATCGGCCATGGGTCTAGCTCACGGTGTCCGTTTGGGGCACAGGAGGGCCACGCCGGTGCTGCCTAGCAGGCAGATTTCGAGAATAGATTGCAGGGATGAGCCGCTGTCTGTCCCTGTCGTCATGAGCGTTCCAGTCAGTGCCACGAGTAGGGTAAGGAATAAGCTCAGGCGCGCCGTACCCATTAAACCAATGGCCAGTAACAGCAAGATAACGCCGCGTCCCGCGCTTAACAGTGTCTGCTCGGTCACAGGCAATAGCCAGAGGTTGGCTATGGCAAGGGAGCCCGCGAGCGTCGCCAGTCCGGTGGCGCAATGTCTGGCTGCCCGCCCAAGACCAATGTCAACCTGATTGACAGTGGGCCGATCTCCGTCAGGAGTGTCGGGCATCATTTGAGGTTTGGCGTTGACCATGGGTACTAGCTTAGACTGAGTTGCTGCTGCAGTCAGTCCTCAATGGGGTAATGATGAATCTTTATGTGCGCCATGCCTGAACCACGAAACGACCGGGAACAGCGCGCCAGCGGCATTCTCGCCTCGCTGGGGGGCGCTTGTGGCGCTGGGCTTCGGCTGGAAATGATGGCCGAGATTGACTCCACCAATGAAGCGCTCAAGCGGCGTGCTACAGAATCTGATATTCATGGCTTGTGTCTGATCGCTGAACAGCAGACGGCCGGTCGTGGCCGCCTGGGCAAGTGCTGGATCAGCCCGCCCGAGAGTAATCTATATTTGTCATTGGGCTGGTGTCTCGAGACTGATCCAGCGCAACTCGGTGGACTCAGCCTGGCAATAGGTGCTGCAATCGCTGACAACCTGGAGTCGGCGTTTGGCGTTCCGGTGCAGCTCAAGTGGCCTAATGACATGTATCTTGGTGGGTTGAAGTGCGGTGGCATACTGATCGAGCTCATACACTCCCGGGAGGATGGTTGCCATGTGGTTGTGGGCGTGGGCTTGAACATCGCCATGCCAGAATCCGACTCGCAAGCCATTGACCAGCCCTGGACTGACCTGGCTTCCCATCTGTCTGATACACCGTCACGTGATGAGGTGACAGGTTTGGTGCTCAAGGGGTTGGTCTCCGTTCTCGACGGCTGGCAGGTATCAAGC
>JAKMEU010000159.1 GCA_022425845.1 Luminiphilus sp.
CTGCACGGGCAAAAATAAGCGACAGATTATCGCCTTCACGGACCCGCTCCTCCCGCCAGGGTGGCGGTTCCGGCTCCTGCACAGGTGCTTCCATCGCGGCGGGGGGCAGGGCGCCATCACTGATTTGCTCGCTTTCCTGAGCGGCAGGCGCAACTTCAGCCTCAGCAGTTACACGCTCGTCGGGACCCTCCCTTGCCATTATCAGCAGCAACAGGCCCAGTAATGCGAACCCCAGCATCCACACATTGTGCGGGCGCCCCGGCTTTTGGCCCGCGGGAGGCAGCGGTGTGGCACCCCGGCGGTTGGGTCTGTGGCGATCTACTGGCAGGGGATCACTCCAAACGGTCATCAAAATTGAACTATACGCGAGAAGCCGGTCAGCCATAAAGCGTGCCACCTCCCATTCCGGGCCGGTTCGCGCCAAAAATGTGGGATAATCACTGAACAGTTTCCAAACAGAATTCGCTCTATGTCCAGTGCGCTTCTTGCAGACCTGCGCGCGCGAGGTCTCATATTCCAGATTG
This sequence comes from Luminiphilus sp., assembly GCA_022425845.1. Taxonomy (GTDB): domain Bacteria; phylum Pseudomonadota; class Gammaproteobacteria; order Pseudomonadales; family Halieaceae; genus Luminiphilus. Next base: position 525 of record JAKMEU010000159.1, read on the forward strand.
CCGGAGAAGATTCCCTAGGCTCGTGGTTAGACAGCGGGCCGCAGACCCTGTACTGCGGGTTTGATCCCACAGCAGACAGTCTGCACATCGGGTCACTGGTGCCGCTGTTGATGCTGCGACGTTTCCAACTGGCGGGCCATCGCCCTGTGGCGCTGGTGGGCGGTGCTACAGGATTAATCGGGGACCCCAGTTTTAAGGCGGCGGAACGTCACCTGAATACCCCGGATGTGGTTGCTGGCTGGGTTGATAAGTTGCGTGGCCAGGTCAGCCAGTTCATCGCGTTTGAAGGGGATAATGCCGCTACGGTGGTGAACAACCTCGATTGGACGGCAGGTATGGATGTGCTGACCTTCCTGCGGGATATTGGCAAGCACTTTTCCGTCAACAAAATGATCCAGAAAGAATCGGTAAAGCAGAGGATTGAGCGGGAAGACTCGGGGATCAGCTTCACCGAATTTACCTACATGATTCTACAGTCCTACGATTTCTCGCAGCTGTACCATCAACACGGTTGCGGCTTGCAGATCGGCGGGTCGGACCAGTGGGGCAATATTACGGGTGGTATTGACCTGACCCGCAGGCTGCACGGTGGGCAAGTTTATGGTCTCACGATGCCTTTGGTGGAAAAGGCGGATGGCACCAAGTTTGGCAAGACGGAATCCGGCACGATATGGCTGGACGCTCACAAGACGTCGCCCTATGCCTTCTATCAGTTCTGGCTCAACACCGCGGACAAGGATGTCTATAAATTCCTGCGCTATTTTACGTTTCTCGATGTCGGCGACATTGCACAGCTCGAACAGGAAGATGCGGCGCGTGAGGGGCGCCCCCAGGGTCAGCGGGTGTTGGCAGAGGAGGTGACACGCCTGGTCCATGGCGATGCCGGTCTCGCGGCCGCACAACGGATTACACAGGCGCTGTTTGTGGGTGAGGCTTACACGCTGGGCCCCGAGGATCTTGAGCAACTGGCACTCGATGGTTTGCCCAGCACCGTCCTCAATCCGGATGATATGGCACCCACCCTGACCCAGTTGTTGACTGATGTGGGTATGGTGACCTCGGGCAAGCAGGTGAAGGACGCGCTGGGTAATCGAGCGATCTTCATTAATGGCGTCCCCGTAGAGGGTAAGCCTCCGGTGGATACAGCCTCATGTTTTCGGCTGGATAATGCCCTTCACGAGCGTTACTGGGTCCTGCGTTTGGGTAAAAAGAAATACCACCTGTTCACCCGTGAATGAAGCGCCTGTACCTTCTACGGCACGCCAAATCGTCCTGGCGTGATGCCACGCTGGATGACGCAGCGCGCCCCCTCAACAAAAGGGGTCGCCGTGACGCTCCCCGGATGGGCGCGGCGCTGGGACGTCGCTTGCCTCCCATGACCTTCCATTGCAGTCCGGCCCAGCGAGCGCAACTCACCTTCGCGGGTCTGTGCGCCGGTTGGTCGGGTCTGCAACCCGAAGACGGTGTCGTGGATGATGCGCTCTACACCTTCGACGCTAATGCCCTGCTGGACTGGATCGGCGCGCGCCCCGAAGAGGGGCAGGAGCTGGCAATCATTGGCCACAATCCCGCGCTGACTGAACTCGTCAACCGGCTTGCCGGCCCGGCTACCCTGGAAAACCTACCCACTGCGGGTTGGGTTGAATTGGACCTGCCTATACTCAGTTGGTCGGATATCGATGGTGTTCACGGCAGTGGTACAGCAGATTTTATGCTCTTCCCTCGCTCCCTTCAGGGCAATGCCTAGGAGAGGTTGATGATGCTACCTGCGATTTTTGGCCTCTCAGGCCTCGAGCTGACGGACGACGAGCGTGAGCTGTTCCGTTCAGTCAATCCATTGGGTTTCATCCTGTTTGCGCGGAATATCCAAAGCCCGGAGCAGGTCCGTGCCCTGACAGATTCGCTTCGGGCCTTGTTGGGGCGTGACGACCTGCCGATCCT
>JAKMEU010000195.1 GCA_022425845.1 Luminiphilus sp.
CGATGCTTACTATCGTGATCTCAGTCATCTCTCAATGGCTGAACGTGAGAGGGTGGATTTTGATCGACCCGAGGCCATCGAGTTTCCGCTTTTTCAGCAGCACCTGGCTACGCTTCGTTCAGGGGCATCTGTTGTCGCACCCCGGTATGACTTCACCACCCACACCCGTTTGAAATCGGGCTCTGACGAGCTGGGGCCGGCCAGTCTTGTCGTGGCCGATGGACTTTTACTGGGGGCGTGGGATGAGTTGCCCGAGGTGGTGGATTTTACTGTTTTTGTAGAGACACCCCTCGACCTCTGCCTGCAGCGTCGCCTGGAGCGGGATCGCGGCGAGCGCGGGCGAACTGAAGAGTCAGTTCGGGCCTTTTGGTTTTCCCGCGCACTGCCGGGCTTCGAACGATGGGGAGCAGTGGCCCGCCGGCGTGCCGACATTGTGGTGAGTGGAACGCTCCCGGCGCCCGCCGCGGTTGAAGCCATCAGAAGAACGTTTGCGCTTTAAACCTGCTCTTTCTGTCGGGCAACCCAGCGGAAATGGCGCGCCAGCTCGGGATCGTCCAGCAACTGGCTCAGCGTATGGAAGTCCCGGGCGAGGGTCATTTCGTCGTGGCGTTTATGGATGCCGCGGTGACACCGACGGCAGACCATGATGCCGGCGTTCAGGGTGTCCCGGTCAAAGCGACGCCTGAAACGCGGTCGTCGGTGAACTTTTTTGGGAATGAGGTGATGGAAGGTCAGGGGCACCTTGCGTCCGCAGCAGACGCAGGGTGCTATGAGCCGCCGCTGACGCGGCCCTGACTCAGTCGGCAGCCGCGAGTGCCGCATTGATTGTGCCGCGGAGTTTCTGGCTGTCGGGGCCCACATTACTGCCAAAGTGCTCAACGACATTTCCCTCGGTGTCGACAACATACTTGTTGAAATTCCAGGTGGGGTAACCCTTGGCCTCGCCCAGGCCTCTGAAGACCGGGTTGGCGTCTTTACCCCGAACACCACTGGTTGCCATCATGGGGAAGCTGACATCGTATTTCTCGTAGCAGACCGTGGCGACATCACCCTCGTCATTTTCCTCCTGAAAAAAATCATCGCTGGAAAAACCAATCACGACCAGACCTTTATCCTGATACTCGCGGTGCAAGGCTTCCAGCCCGTCGAACTGTGGCGTGTAACCGCAGTTGCTGGCCGTATTGACAATGAGCATCGCCTTGCCGGCGTAGTCTTCGCAAAAGTTGATGGTTTCCTTTGAGCTGAGCCGACGCATCTCGTTGTTGAGGTAGTCGGGGCAGGCCAGCGCGGAGGTGCTCGCAAGCGCGAAAACCAGAGCAGAGATTCTGTAAACAATATTCATGGCAGGACTCCTGTGCCTGTGAGCATTAAAGCTCATTAATGTAAGTCCCCATGATACGCCTCGGACTCCAGCGCGGATGTGGTTTGTAGGGAAGCGATTGCCCTGGCCAGACCGAGCCAGTGGAGGGGGCCGAAGCTGTGATTGGGCCGTCGGGCCAAGCGCTAGCCCCTCGATGACCTGAAGCCAAGCCCGTATTCATGCCAGATTGGCCCTGCATGAACGTCCAGTTGGGAAGCAGTGGTCCCTTAGAGGGTGGTGCCGGTGGGGGCTAAAGAGCGCGTCAGGAAGTCTGAAAAGGCATCCATTGTCCAGCTTTTGTGGCATTTGAAGAGCGCGACGTGGGTTCCCCATCGGCCTTTATTCGCCAGACAGGGACCGTCGCTTGGCACCGATGGGGCTATCTCGAGCTGGACGTAGGGGTTGCTGGCGGCAAGTTCCCGAGCAAAGGGAAGACGGGTGATGGGGTCGTCAGGGTCCTGCATGAGCAGTATGGGTAGGGTGAGGGACTGTGCTGTAGCACCTGCGTCGCGATCGCCTTTGGGCAGCCCGCCCTCACGCGTGGCGGCCCAGGCCATGGGGGCAAATAGTTCAGGTGGCAGGCCATAGGCAATCCAGCCTCCCTGTTTGAGGGCGTCATAGGTATTGAGGAGGGGGTCGATCAGAATAGCGGCCTCCAGCTGAAGTCCCTCTGAAAGCGCATAGATCAAGGTTGCGCCGCCCATAGACAATCCCACGCCAAGCCGGGGCAGGTCACTTAAACCGCGCGCGTCCAGCCATGCGGATAATGCCAGCATATCGGGCCATTCACTGCTACCCATACCGAGTTTACCGTCGGTACGAGGGGAGTTGCCGTGGTTCCGCAGATCGATGGTCGCAACTGAAAGCCCAAGATCATGCGCTGCTTTATAAAACTCCAGCGACGGTAAAAACCAGGAGGTCCGGTTGGAGCCGGCACCGTGGGCGAAAAGGATAACGGCTCGGGGTGAGGGGGCGGGGATCCACCAACCACGTAGTGCGAGGCCGTCGCTGTCGACCAGAATGTCTTCGTACTCAAGCCCCACCTGGGCCGGTGTATCGGTCACCGGATTGACGCCCACCGTTCGCGCCAAGCCAGGCGCCCAGACGACCGACGCCGTCAACCAGATAACGACAACCAGGCCCGTAAAAAACACAGTGCTGCGGAGAAACGTTTTGCCCGTCATTGATGCGGAACTCCTAAAGACTCAGGATGCGGCGTAGTAATCCATCGTTGTGGCGCTGCTGTTCCCGCCGCAGCAACAAATTCTTGATTTCTAGGTCAATGGCGTCTTCCACGCCGGCCCTTATTTTTACTTGCTGTTTGTCTGTAATATCGCGCCCCCGATAGCCGCTCAGATCCACCGGTGGACAGAAGCTATAGAAGGTGGTTTTGGGTTTTGGAATGGGGCTGCCCAAAACGCCGGCGGGCAGGGGGGGGATTAAATCTGACCGAAGATCTTCAGGGAGTAACCCTACCCGCATCAACAGCTGGGTCAGCTGCGCCTGCTGTACCTCGGGGCCTGTGAGGTGCTGGTCGAAATATTCATCAGGACCGACCGCAGCGAAGGGCACAATGGTGTAACCCATTTTGGCTGCAAGGCGAATAAAACCGTAGCGCTCTTTCCACATCAACTCGTAGCGCTGCTCGGGTTGTTTGACCGCCTCGTAAGTGCCGCCGGGATAGAGCAGCAGGTCCTTTTGCTCCGCCATAAGGGCGGTTACGACCTGGGCGTGCCCGAGCGCTGCCCCCAGGTTGATCACCGCGTCCGCGTATTGTTGATTGGCGAACAGGGTTTTATCGCCCAGAGGTCGCAGGAAGCGACCGTAGTCGTAGTGCATCAGTAGGTGAAAAACGAACGCATCCACCGCCAGCAGTGCATGGTTGCCCACGAACAGGGCAGGTTTGCTGGGAAGCCGTTCCAGACCTGAGAAGCTGGGCTTGAACCAGCGCCTGAACAGCGCGGCGGTCAGGCTGATGCCCGGCCCTGTGGGCATACGTACGCGCAACACCCGCTGGACGTGCGCTTCAAGTTCGGGGTTACTTTGGAGTGTCTCAGCCAACGCCGCGGGTCTCGGGAAAAATGAGGCTGGAAGGTTAGCAGATTGCAGTCCGGAATAATGCGAACTTCGTACAACGACAGCAATCCCTAGGAGCGCGGATGATCATGCGCGTAACATCGTGGTAATACCAACATCCCGACACTGGGCCCTGCTTTTTTACCTGGTCATATTCTGGGGCTTTGCGTTTGGCCTGATTGCCGTAGCCCTGACGTATTTTCACCCCGTGGCACTGGTCTGGGGTCGGCTCACGCTGGGCGCGCTGGTCATGTACTGCGTGCTGAAACTTCGAGGCCTCAGCCTGCCGCTGGACCGCACTTCCCTCCGGCAGATGGCGATTCTGGCAATGACGGGTAATGTGATGCCCTTCGTTCTGATTGCCTGGTCGGAGCAGTATGTTGCCAGTGGTGAGGTGGGCCTGCTGATGGCGCTGATGCCCATTACCACACTCCTTATGGGGCACTACCTCCTGACCCATGAGAAATTCACGACCATTCGCCTGACGGGCGTACTTCTGGGACTGGCTGGGGTCGGTACTCTCCTGGGTGAAGAGTGGTGGGTGGCCGACAGCGGGATGCGTTTTTGGGGCCAAATGGCAGCCCTCCTGGCTACGGTCTGCTACGCCGCCAATGGCGTGTATGCCAAACGGATTCCATCGGTAGATCCTGTCGCGGTATCGGCTGGGTCGCTGGCCATTGGGTCTTTGATCCTGCTTGTTCCTGCGCTGTGGCTTCAGGACTGGACAGATCCAGGGGCGGCGGCAGAGGCCTGGTTGGCGTTATTTATTCTGGGAACTTTGGCCACGGGTGTAGCCACCTGGGTGTACTTTGTTGTGGTGACCGAAGTGGGTCCCGGGTTTCTATCCACAATCAACTACCTGATCCCGGGAGTGGCTTTTATTGTGGGAATTAGCGTTCTGGGGGAGGCGGCTGCCTGGCCTCAGTTTTTGGCCCTGCTGTTGATAGTAGCCGGCGTTTGGTTAATACAGCCCCGCCACGCTGTTGGTGCCCAAACGGGTGCACTGGCGATGGATAAATGAGGTTCGTTGTCAGAGGCTAAAGCGCTCCCTGAGAAAGCGGGCTACGCCATCCTCATCGTGATGACCGATGACGGCTGTGGCCTCGGCTTTGACTTCGTCATCGGCGTTTGCGGTGGCGTACGCTTCGTCCGCAACCGCGAACATGCTCAGGTCGTTGTCGCCATCGCCAAACACAACAACCTGGTCGTAGCCCAGTTCCTGCCTGAGTTTCGTAATCCCGTTGCCCTTGCTCCCAGCGCTGTGATGGATATCCATCCACGAGAGGCCCTGCGATTGGATCGCGGTGCCGGTGTAGGCCACCAGACGCTCTTCGTCTGCAATGGAGTCAATGACGGTGTCGATATGCGCTCTTGGCCCCATGCCGCTGACGTTGATGACATGTGCGGTGTCAGGCATCGCGCTGATCGCTTCCAGAGGCAGGTGGCGTTCGTCCTCAAAAAGTTGGGCCAGTCGATTCTCTGCTTCGCTCTTTAGCGGGCCGTGGTACACCGCGTGGTGGCCGACGTCGTCCAGTGTAAATATAAACGGTGTGATTTCCTGAAGCGTCATTGCCGCCAGGACATGCCAGACCTCCTGCTGTGTCAGCAGATGGCTGTGGCTGTAGTCGCGACGCTCCGGGCACCAGATCATCGCGCCATTTTTCAGTATGTGAGGTAGTTCAAAACGGAAGGTCTTCAGTGGGCCCAGCGCGGCCTGCAGAGTGCGCCCAGTGGCCACGGTGTAGGCAATACCCGCGGAACGAAGTTGCTCGAGGGTTTCGGCGGTGAAGGGCGTAATTTCAGAACTTGCATTAAGCAGCGTCCCGTCCATATCGAAGACAACCAGCGTCACAATCGTCACTCCCCGTTCATCGCATCATGGGCGCGCCCGGCGTGCCCCGTATTTTTCGTTCTGGGCCCGCCCGGCGAGCCGCCCAGCCTAGTGGGTTGTCGTCGTGAGGTCGTTGGTCAGTGACTGCTTGATGGTGGCGTCCACGGCAAATTTTTCGATGGGATAGGCGGCGTGGTCGATCCCCGCATACAGTTCAGCACCGCCCTTGAGGGCGCCGATTTGTCCCGGTGAGAGCTCGAAGCGAAGAAAGTGCACCGATGAGGTCTTCTCTTCGTTTTCTCGCTCAAGGTCCTCGTCGGCAATGGGGGTAATGCGTTCCGAATCGCCGACCTGTAGCCAGACAGCGTCCTCGATACCCTTCATTTCTCGAAGACGCTGCGCGCGTTCAACCGGATCACCGAATTCAATCATGAAAGTGGCTTTCCAGTTGTGTCCGTCTGGAATCAGTGGATTGTACGCATTCAGCTCTTCTTCGATGCCTGCGGCCTCAAAGGTCTTTTCGATGCGTAGCATCTCCTGAATTTGGTATCGAACCGTTGTCACGTCTTCGAAATAGAGGCGTGCATGACGTCCCAGTGCCAATTGCCGGGTTTTCTTGTGGGCCATGACTTCGGCTCTGTACTCGTTACGTCTGACCGCATATTCCTCGAGCGACCAGAGGTCTTCACGACGGAGTTGTGCCATTTTTTCTGCTCCTTTAAATGTGGGCTAGAGTCCGTAAGCCATGCGCAGCAGCGTCATGGGGTGCAGCGCTGCGTCAACCTTTTCGGACAGGGTTGCGATTTGAGCGCCCGCCATGGGGCAGTCGCTAATAAAGTGATCGGGATCCTGGGCGTCGACTTTTTTCACGGTCGGTCGGGCGATTTTTACCGACTTCGCCCGGGTCTCGCTTTTCACAGCGTAGGTGCCGTCGTGTCCAGAACAGCGTTCGTGGGCTACGATCTCACTGTCTGTAACCAACGCCAGCACGTCCCGGGTTTTGAGCCCTATGTTCTGGACGCGCTGATGGCATGCGACCTGATAGGCGACATTGCCAATGCCCTGGGGGAAGTCGGTCTTCAGAGAACCGCCCTTGTGGCGCAGCCACAGGTATTCAAACGGATCGTAGAACGCCTGCTTGACCTTAAGCACATCGGGATCATCGGGGTACATCAGGGGCAACTCCTGCTTGTACATCAGTACGCAGGAGGGAATGGGCGCTATAAGGTCATAGCCCCGGTCTACCAGTTGTGCCAATGCCGGTATGTTGGCCTGCTTGAGGGCGTCGACAGCGTCCAGGTCTCCCAGCTCAAGTTTTGGCATGCCACAGCATTTTTCTTTTGGCACGACGTCGATCTGAATGTCGTTATGCTGGAACACCCGCACAAAGTCTTCGCCGACCTCCGGGCTGTTGTAGTTGCCATAGCAGGTGGCGTAGAGCGCCACCTTGCCCGTGGTTTCACCGACAGGGACCGATTCCACGGGTTTAATGAGGGGCGCCACGCGTTTGCGTAGGGTTTTGGAGTGCATGCGGGGCAGGGGAGCCTCATGGTGGATGTCCAGTGTCTTCTCCACCACCTTCCTGAATCCGGGGTTCTGGTTTAGCGCGTTGACAGTAATGTCCACCAGAGGAATCGACATGACCCCGAGCATCGTGTCAGTGCTGGTCAGGGACTTATCGCGCAGACGCCCACCTTCTTCACGAAACTTAATGGCCTTGGCGCGAAGCATGAGGTGGGGGAAATCAATGTTGAATTCGTGTGGTGGTACGTAGGGGCATTTCGTCAGAAAACACAGATCACAGAGGTAACACTGGTCCACGACCTTGGTGTAATCATCTCGGTCAACGCCGTCTACCTCAAAGGTTTCAGATTCGTCGATAAGGTCAAAGAGGGTGGGAAAGGAATCACACAGGCTGACACAGCGGCGACAGCCATGGCATACGTCGTACACCCGCTCCAGTTCGTCGTTCAGCGCGTCCTTGTCCCAGAAAGAGTCGCTTTTCCAGTCTATCGGGTGTCGCGTTGGGGCTTCGAGACTTCCTTCTCGCATGGGTCAGTTACCTGTAGGCATCGATGGCATGGTTAAAAAAAGCAAGGGGAGCGACCAGCGCTCCCCTTGACTGGGTAGGCAGGATGTTTCAGTCGTCCATCGTATCGAGGGTCTTCTGGAACTTATTGGCATGGCTGCGCTCGGCTTTGGCCAGCGTCTCAAACCAGTCCGCGATCTCGTCGAAGCCTTCTTCCCGCGCTGAGCTGGCCATACCCGGGTACATATCGGTGTACTCGTGGGTTTCGCCTGCGATTGACGCTTCCAGATTCTTACGGGTGTCGCCCATCGGCAATCCCGTCGCGGGGTCTCCCACGGCCTCGAGGTATTCCAGATGGCCATGAGCGTGCCCGGTTTCTCCTTCTGCCGTCGAGCGGAACACTGCTGCGACGTCGTTGTAGCCTTCAACGTCTGCTTTGGCGGCGAAGTAAAGGTAGCGGCGGTTGGCCTGAGATTCGCCAGCAAAAGCGTCCTTCAGGTTTTGTTCGGTCTTGGTGCCTTTGAGTTCCATGCTTGCTCTCCTGGAATCTGAATACAGTGACGTCTGGATCCCCACGTCACGAAAGGGGACTCTGCAATATACCGAAGTGGTGTCATTTTGGCTTACATGGTTTTTTTAGAAAATATGATCGATAATTTCGATTGATAGCCCCATAGCTCACGAGAGGCCGTAAAAGTGGCGAGGCAGCCTACCCTCAAGCAGTTGAAGTACCTCTGTGCAATTGCCGACCATCAGCATTTTGGACGGGCTGCGGAGGCCTGTCATGTCAGCCAGAGCACCCTCAGTGCCGGAATACAGGAGTTGGAGGACACGCTCGCGGCATCACTGGTAGAGCGCAACAATCGCAATGTACTGCTGACCGGATTGGGGCAGGATGTTGTTGCCCGAGCCCATGAAATACTGGTGGAAGTGGACGATCTTGTTTCACTCTGTGCAGCCGCCCGCGAGCCCTTCAGCGGCAAGATGCGCCTGGGTGTCATACCCACTATCGCGCCTTTTCTACTCCCCAATTTGCTGGGTAACCTGAGGTCAGAGCATCCCGACTTCAAGCTCTACATTCGCGAGGACCTGAGCCACCACCTGGTTAGCGCCCTGCATGCAGGCGAACTGGATGTGCTGTTGTTGGCGCTGCCGTTCCCCGCCGACGGCGTGGAGGTAATGTCACTCCTCAGTGATGACTTTTTACTGGCCAGCCCGGGAAACCACCCTTTGGCACAAAGGAAGCAACTGGTGACCACCGACCTTCAGGGGGAGGATCTGTTGCTTTTAGAAGATGGCCACTGCCTGCGGGACCATGCCCTTGAAGCCTGCAAATTGCGCGATACCCAGATTTCGGTGCCCTATCAGGCGACGAGTCTGGCTACCATTGTCCAGATGGTGGCCAATGGTATCGGCGTCACACTGCTACCGCGGATGTCCATAGCTGCGGGTATAACGGCGGGGACCGATATTGTGGCCACACCGTTCCACAAGACCCGGGTCTGCAGGGAGATTGGACTTATGTGGCGACGAAAAACACCCAGGCGGGCCGAATTCCGGCTTCTTGGGGAAAAAGTGATGAGCTGCGTGGCCGGTTGAGATCGCCCGGGAATCAACCTGTTCGGGGTTTCACCCATCGCTTTGGCAACCGTCGCCCCGTCCAGCGTTAAAGCCCGGGTTAAAGCGCAGGGTCGCATTCCACACACCCCATGGGGATAGGGGGACAGGAATTCGATTCACTGCCCAGGATGTTCGCCGCCATCGATTAGGCCGTCGCGCGAGTTCCCGTGGCATGGGCCGCTGCCCAGCTCGGTTGAAATCGCTGCAGTGGGGCAAAAAAAAGCGAGCGGTCCAGATCTCAGGAGCGCTCGCGGGTATGCAGGGCCGGGTCAGCCAGTGTACTTACTCAAAGTTATATTTGACTGTGAGCCCGTAAGTGCGAGGCTGGCTGGGGTAGCCACTGATGCTGCCAG